>JAGGAE010000024.1 GCA_017889725.1 Bacillota bacterium
TCAGCAGCGGCGAAAGGTAGGCCTGTTTTATACAACTCCGGACGTCATCGAGTATATTCTCAGGTACACAGTTAAAAAAGTTGACATTATTGCCAATCCGGCTGTGAAGATTCTTGATCCTGCCTGTGGCAGCGGAAATTTTTTGCTAAAGGCCTATGATGCTTTATTCGATATATATAGGGAGCATCGTTTCCAATTGGCCCAAAAATTCCCGGGTGAGGATTGGTCGGACGATGGCATCCATCGCCGAATTATTCAGGTCAATTTGTGGGGGGCCGATATTGACGTCGTTGCTGCCGGAGTGGCCAGAGAAGCGTTGCTTTTGAAGCGTCCATCTGCTAGAAAACTACTTATGCCTAATGTGATTGTGTGTGACAGTCTCCAGCTAGAGCAAAAGGATAGCCGGGATTTTTGGCTGTCGACATATGATTATGTCATTGGCAATCCGCCCTATTTGTCGTTTGGTCTCAGAGGAACGCAGCGTCTTGAGACCGGGTATGCTTCCTATTTAAGGCAAGCGTTTCCCGAGACTGCCGAATATAAACTCAGTTATTATGTTTTATTTATGGAGCGGGGCATTCGTATGCTTAAGCAAGGCGGGAAACTGGGATTTATTGTGCCTGACAGTTTTTTGCTGGGGCGTTATTATTCTAAAATCAGGCGGTACATTTTAGAAAATACAACGATAGATACCCTTAGCTATGTTTTGGCTCCGGTATTTAAAACAGCCCAGGTAGGACGGGCGGTTATTTGTGTTTTTACCCGCGAAAATGACACTGAGGTCCGGCAGCAGCACAAAATAGTCATTCGCCAGATTCGAGAGTTGAAGGATTTTAAAGGGGTCGACGAAGGGTGCGCACTTGCGCAAAATTATTATGCTGGGCTGCCGTATAACCGGTTCCGCTTATTTACCGATTTGACGGTTAAATCCTTGATTGATAAAATAGAGTTTGGAAGTAATTCCCTTAAGGACTTTTCGACTGGTCATACCGGCATACGGTCATTAACCAAACAGACGGATATTATATTGTCTGTTTGCCAGGGAGACACCTGGCAGCCGGGGCTGGTATCCGGTGCGCAGGTGGAGCGATACGGAGTTACGTATGAAGGGCACTGGCTTAATATCCATCCTGGCGCTTTGTATAAAGGCGGATGGGACGTAACGGTAGTCAAACAGCGAAAAATACTTCTACGGCAAACAGGGTATTCTTTAACTGCTTGCCTGGATGAACACGGGTATTACCACTTAAACAATTTACATAGTTTTATAGTAAAAAGTAATAGTGCGGTAAGTTTAGAGTATCTACTACTGCTGCTCAATTCCAGGTTGATGGCGTTTTATTATCATGCCATATCTTTAGAATATGGGAGGGCTATGGCCCAGACGGATATAGATACGCTTGAACTTCTACCTGTCCGAGTAGATGCGGATGTAAATTTGCAAGCCATGCAGTTGGTAGAGGTTATGCAGGACCTGGTTCGGCGTAGAGGGCAGGGGGAGGAATCGGTTTCCGCTAAGATTGCGGCTCTAGAAGATTTTTTTAATCAATTAGCCTATCATGTTTATAATATTTCCAGTGAAGAAATCCGGCTAATAGAAGAGTTTGAAAAGAAGCTGTCTCAGGGAAATTGCCGTAAGGCATCCCGGAGGGAAAAGTAGGAAGATCTATATTAGGCTACAAGCTTAGAGGAAATGGAAGCCTTGAGGAAGAAAAATACAAGGGAGCCAGAACTAAGGCTCCCTTGTACCTTGATTATTTTCCGGTAGTTGTTCCGGCGTTTTTCTTGCTACCGCTTTGGCTGCCAGCGTTTTTCCCCTGATTTTGTCCGCCGTAGTCATTATTGGCGTCATACTTGGCTGTTAGTGTGCTGTTTAACATGGAGCTGCTTGCTCCGGTGTCTTCTGACTGCTTGGAATAGTCGTTATTGGCATCCTGGGTAGCGGTGAGAGTGCCGTACTTCGCCTTGGAGTCTAGATTTTTTTTATCCACAAACAAAACCTCCTTAAATAGTTGTATGGATCCTCTTTATTTTTTGTTTGTCTCTCTAAAGCCATACCTGGAATTTGCTGAAAAATAGAATGACTTTATAACGGTAATGATATGAGAAGAGTATTTTGGTACTATTGCGAGGGTTGAGGGCTGTGAAAAAACTTATTATTAATGCAGATGACTATGGACTTCATACGGCGGTTAATCAGGGGATTATCTCTGGCCATATTGCAGGATGTGTGACCAGTACAACCTTGATGGCTTGCGGCAGTGCTTTTGAGGATGCCATCGAGAAAGCGTTGGAACATCCTAGCTTGGGAGTAGGGGTTCATCTTACCTTGGTAGGCGAAAAACCATTGACGGATGCCGAGCGGATACCTACGCTCGTGGAAGAGGATGGACGCTTTCCGGACAGCTACCCGAAGGTTATGGCCCGGTGGCTTCGCCGACAAATTAATTTGGACGAGGTGTATACCGAACTATATGCGCAGGTCAAAAAAGCGGCAGAAAGCGGCTTAGCGCTGACACATGTAGATAGTCATCAGCATTTGCATGTTTTACCGGGAATTATTGATTTAGTACTCAAACTGGCAGGGGAATTTGCGATTCCGGCTATCAGGATTCCGTCTGAACCCTTTCTCTTTACAGGTGGATATCCTTTTTCTGTTGGCAGGGTAATTGGCAGATCCGGCCTGTCTACTTTTGCGCTTTTGGCAAGACGCAAAGCAAGACGCAAGGGCTTAAAAGCGCCGGATCATTTTTTCGGCATGCTGGCAGGAGGTCATATGGAGGAAAAGTATTTGCTAGCTATTCTGGACAAGCTGCCTGATGGCGTTAGCGAGATCATGATGCATCCCGGCGGTGACGATGCCGCGCTGCGCGCCGCATATACCCATTGGGATTTAAGCTGGCAGGCCGAACTTAAAGCAGTGCAGAGCAGTACGGTTCGGCGGCGTCTAGTGGAACGCGGTATAACTTTAGTGTCGTATAAGGAGTTAGTGAATGGGTAAATTTTATAAGCGACTGATTTTCCTTATCTTGCTGACAGGAGGCATATCCGGCGCAGTAATTTACTTTACGCTTGATATCAATACCTTGCGCTATTTAACAGATTTTCGCCCTTGGTCGCTGGTCGTGGTGGCTCTCTTATGGACAATAGGGATGTATTTTGATGGAACGCGTCTTTTGCATCTGGTGCGTATTTCCGGGCAGACGGTTTCTCTGCTGCAGGCGGTACAGGTTATTTTCAGTAATTATTTTTTAGCATTATTAACTCCGGGAGCAGCGGGAGGCGCAGTAGCGCAGGTCATGTTCCTAAAACGGGCCGGTGTCCCTATCGGTATAGCCGGAGTTGTGGTTTTCATCCGTACGCTCATGTCCATTTTGTTTTTATTGTTGTGCTTGCCGCTCATTTTCTATCTTGATCCCGGTCTTCTGCCATGGATTCCGCCGGAAGTACTTATTGGAGCGTCATTATTGCTTTTGGGCAGCTGTATTTTTATTGTCTGGTTTTTACGGTCGGGTATGTCCACGTTATTAGTGGTAAAATGGACAAAACGGTTTAAGCCCGCCCGTCGTCGCAAAATTTTTGCGCTGTACCGTGATATTCGTGGAGCTGTGTTTATGATGTTGAAAGCTCCATACAGTATGCTTCGAGTGTTTATAGAGTCGGGGATTAGCTTGGTCTCCTTGTATAGTGTCGTGCCGATTTTATTTTTAGGCTTGGGTATTGATTTTGCATGGTACATAGTGCTAGGCAGGATGATTTTTATAAATATCTTACTGTATTTTGCGCCTACGCCGGGCGGGTCCGGTATTGCCGAAGGCGGGTTTGTTCTATTATTTGGGGCGCTTGTGCCGCCGGGGACGGTGGGAGTATTGGCAGTGGCCTGGCGTATCGTCCAGGAATATGTTCCGTTTCTTGTAGGTTTCTATTTTGCAGTTAAAGTATTTGGACGGGACTTTTTAATGAATGAGGTAAAGTAGGGGGTATATTATTATGAAGGTGTTAGTTACCGGAGGAGCCGGCTTTATTGGCTCACATATTGTGGAAAAGCTTATCGCGGAGAAATGGGAGGTCGTTGTTCTGGATAATTTAAGTACCGGACGACGGGAAAATGTTCCCTCCACGGCTAAATTGGTGGTTATGGATATTGCCCGTGACAATATACTGCCACTGTTTGAAAAGGAATTATTTGACTATGTCATTCATTTGGCGGCACAAACCTCGGTTCCGGCCTCTTTGGAAAACCCAGAGTTAGACTGCCAAGTGAATATTATGGGGATGATCAAAGTGTTAGAGGCCGCCCGGACTTTTGCGGTTAAACGGGTAATATTTCCTTCCAGCGCCGCCGTGTACGGCAGTGAAGTGGAGCCGCCTATCACCGAAAACGCCGAACTTAAGCCTTCGTCGTTTTATGGTCTTAGCAAACTGACGGCCGAACGCTATTTGCAATTATACAAAGAATTGTATGGTCTGGATTATGTTATACTCCGGTTTGCCAATGTGTATGGTGAGAGGCAGGGAGACGGGGGAGAGGGCGGCGTTATCAGCATATTTGCCCGTAAAATTTTGAGTGGACAGCCGCTAACTATTTTTGGTGATGGAAACCAGACGCGGGATTTTATTTATGTCAAGGATGTTGCCGCTGTCAATATATTGGCTCTTACCTCTCTTGCCGGAGGGATAACGGCGAATATCAGCACAAATACTGAAATTAGTGTTAACCTGCTTACCGAGATTATGGGAAAGGTAAGCGGGAAAGTGGTAGAAAGGGTGTATCTTCCGGCGAGGGAAGGAGATATATACCGGTCTTGCCTGAATAATAGTAATGCAATCAATACGTTTGGCTGGAACCCGGCGACTAAGCTGGAAGAAGGTCTTATCAACACATTAAAGACAGTAAGCGAATAAATAGTGGGGGTATTTATGGGTGGTCAAAGACTAGGATATAGTTTCCTATTGGTTGTGCTTATATCGGCATGGATTTTACTATTCAATCTTGGCGGTCTTCCCTTGACTGACCCGGATGAGCCGGTGTATGCCGAAACGGCTAAGGAAATGATACAGTTCAACGATTATTTATCGCCGCGGATTTTCGGTGAGTTTTGGTATGATAAGCCGCCGATGTACTATTGGCTGGCCGCCGGGTCGTTCAAACTATTTGGCATTAGCGAATTTACAGCACGGTTTCCCTCGGCGCTAGCCGGTATTCTTTGCGTGCTGGCGGTCTATGTTTCCGCCTGCCGCTTATTTAATGAACGGGCGGGTATGCTCAGCGCGCTAGTGCTGGCGACAAGCCTGGAATTCTTTTATGTCGCTAAGGGGTCTGTCACCGACATGACGTTAACGTTGTTTTTGACGGTGGCGCTTCTTGCTTTTCTGGAAAAGCGATATTATTTATTTTATATAGGTGCGGCGCTGGCTACCGTAACCAAGGGGCCTATAGGCCTGGTTTTTCCGGGGACCATAATTTTTCTGCACTGGTTACTGCACCGCAATTTCAAAGAAATATGGAAGATGAAGCTTCCTGCGGGTATTCTTATTTATATGGTAATTGCCGTACCTTGGTATTGGCTGATGTATCAGCATCATGGCGCGGACTTTATTGATACCTTTTTCGGCTTTCATAATTTTGTCCGGTTTACCCAACCTGAACATAATGAAACTTCCGCCTGGTATTTCTTTGTACCGGTACTTATCGCCGGGTTTATGCCTTGGACCGCGGTGATGGTGCAGGCGCTCTGGCGGGTGCTGACCGAGGGGACCAGGAGTTGGCGTTCTCATAGCTTTCTCTTGGTGTGGGCGGCGTTTATCTTTGTTTTCTTTTCCATATCGCAAACCAAGCTGGTATCGTATATCCTTCCTGTTTTTCCGCCTCTGGCTATGCTCGTCGGCTGGTATCTGGATATGATTTGGGAACAGCGGTACGGCTCATCCCGTCCGTTCGCATGGCCAGTACTGTTAACCGTGCTTGGTGGTCTGCTGAGTATGGCTCTTATTATGGCGGCTAAGGAAATACCGGCACTCATGAATGGTGCGATTGCGGCCAGTGTAGTGTTTCTGGCTATGATTTTAGGAGTATGGTACGCGATTTTCCGGAGAGCAGTAGCAACAGCCTTCTGGATACAGGTCTTTGGTATGATTGTATTTTCCATGCTGTTTATGGTTATGCTGCTACCTCCGGCTGTGCCGATGATACAGTCGCGGGATATTTCCGAAGCCTTCCGTGCTCAGTATGACGGCAGTTCTGAGGTGTATGTAGACAAATTCCTACGGCCAGGGTTTGCGTTTTATTCAGGGACATACGGGCGAGAAATAAAGAAAAATGAAATAGAAAACGTTTTAGACAGCGAAGGTAAGGCTTATATTGTTACAAGAATCTCGGAATTTAAGCAGGCAAGTGAAGAAAAACGACAAAAAACGATTATACTAGTGGAAACAGGGGATAAAGTTTTGCTGTTAAAACAATAGTCCGGGAGGCTGCCGAACATGCGTTGCTTGATCGTATTTTTGCTGGCGTTGGCCTTGTTTTTGCCTTTTAACGCTCAAATTGTAATAACTGACCCGGTTGAATCCAATTATGCCTTGACGGCCCAAGAAATGCTTGCAAGCGGCGACTGGTTATCGCCGCGCATCTATGGCCAGTTTTGGTATGATAAACCGGTTATGTTCTACTGGTTGCTAATGATGAGCTACAAAGTTTTTGGTGTTACCGAATTTGCCGCCCGCTTTCCTTCGGCGCTGTTAAGCGCCGCGAGTGTTGCTTTTATCTACTGGTTGGGCTGTCGGATTTTCGGAGCTACGCGACCGGCCCTTTATTCCTCTGCCGTGCTGGCGACTTCTCTGGAATATTGGGTGCTAGCCAGAGCGGTCATCACTGATTCGGCGCTGTTCTTTTTCCTGAGTGCGGCGCTTGGGTTTATGTATCTTGGTCTAAAAGGACAAGGTAAAGTATGGTTTATATTGGCGTATATATTTTCGGGCCTAGCGGTTCTTACAAAAGGCCCGATGGGGATATTGCTGCCGGGGCTTATTGTTGTTTTGTTCATTGTGGTGGAGCGACGGTGGGAGTATATAAAAAAAATGTATCTTTGGCCGGGCTTGGGGATTTTTGCTCTCATTGCGCTTCCATGGTTTTTGGCTATGTATATGGAACATGGAAGTGATTTTGTAAATACCTTTCTAGGGCTGCATAATTTTTTAAGGGCTACTGTAGCCGAACATCCTAAAGACAATGTGTTCTATTATTATCTGGTGCTTTTTCCGGTTAGCCTATTGCCGTGGACCGGTGTGTTTTTTCGGAGTATAATTCAGCGAAAACAGCAGGATGTTCCCTTTCTACTGGTATGGATTGTGGTATTTATCGGTTTTTTTTCGCTTGTGGCTACAAAATATCCCACCTATGTGTTCCCGGCGACCTTTCCCGCCGCTCTTCTAATTGGCTGGCAGCTTGAGGATATGGCGACCAAGCGACAGGCCGAGTGGTGGTGGCTGACGCTTCCCGTACTGCTTCTTTTTTGTGTTGCTGCAATAGCCGCTTATATATTTCTCGTTCCCAATTGGCTGTTTTTTGCCGGACTCTTCACGGTGTGTGGGTTGGCCGTTTTAGTTATCCAACTTGGCGGATGGGGAGGCTTTTTGCCAAAGACTGTGGTCGTAATGATCGCAGTGCTTTCGCTCAGCATTATCTCGATGGCGCTGGTCCCCATAGCACAAACTCGTTCTGCCAAGGAGGCTGTTGCGTTGCTTCCTAAAAGCGGGGCTGTTGTTGCCTCTTATGGCGACTATCCTACATCGGCGGCTTTTTACAGTGGTTATACTATACCGAGCTTGGTAGAGAATGAGGAAGAGTTTGTTTCACAAAACGTGTGGTCGGGAAAGTACACTATGCCAAAAGAAACGGTAGCCGCTTTCTCGGCCCGTACCCTGCATCAGCCCGAAACCTATTTATTGGTGATTAATAAGGATGAGCCGCCGGTCAAAGCAGTGTTGCTAGGGAATTTTGGAAAAATATCTTTGTATAAACGCTTGTTTTCCGAATAATATGTAGTTGTTTGCCTTCAGCTAGGTTTAAGCCTTCAGCAGTTTGTTAATACTAATTATGTGAAACTGCTGGAGGTGAAAATAGTTGGAGTTACTACGGTTGGTTAGTATCCCAGTATTGATAGGATTTATGGTGAGTCTCAAATTTAACCCGTTGCTCGGTGTCGCAGGGCTTGTGATATGGCTGCTTGTTATAGCCTATTTATTGAAACGCTGGCAGGACAGCGCGGAGCAGTAAAAGCCGGTACGGTCTTATTTAACATAATACCAATCGCTTAAGCGCGCGGTTTCGTGCGCTTTTACTATGGCTTTTTTTCTATTTGGCAGGAATCTGCAGGGGGTTGCCAGAATTGTATATAACAAGTAAAACTAAGCGCGGGTATGGTAAGCTATGCTTGTGTAATTGAATTACATATGGAATGGGAACAGGTGCATTTGCTTAATAGGGAAGCCGGGGAAGAACCGGCGCGGTCCCGCCACTGTTATGTTGAGTCTGCTGCGAATACCACTGGGGAAACCGGGAAGGTGCGGATAGGCGATGAAACAAAGCCAGGAGACCTGCCGGTTTCGACACACACCGTTACGACCTACGGAAGATAGGCAGGTGGGTATGTAAATAGCTAGTAGCTGCTTTGTAGTTATTTATATCCCTCTGTTTAGTACAGGGGGATATATTTTTGTCCAAAGCTTGTTGCAAATTACGAGGAGCGTGCAGCGACGGGCGATAAAGCCGGTATATATTATTTCTTGTAATAAAAACTAATTTAGATTTGTTAGGCTTATTAAGGTGCAGAAATTATGTACAGGTAGGGGGAATAACCAATGAAATTGGCCATTATTTCAGTAACCAGAAATGGAGCGGTTTTGGCGGACAAATTAGCAAAGAGCATCCAGCTTCCGGCGGATGTATATGCCCGTCAAGGGAGGGATGCAGGCGGTACGGCGCATAAGTATGACAGCCTTAGCCGTTTGATTGCCGATATCTACCTGCGTTATGAAGGCCTTGTTTTTATTATGGCTGCGGGTATTGTAGTGCGGGTACTGGCTCCGCATGTTCGGGATAAACGCTTTGACCCGGCGGTGGTTGTGCTTGACGAAGCAGGTGAGCACGTAATCAGTTTATTGTCGGGGCATATCGGCGGTGCGAATGAACTTGCCAGGATGTTGGCAGAGCCGATACAGGCCCGGCCAGTTATTACCACAGCTACCGATGTTCTGAATAAACCGGCAGCAGATCTTTTGGCAGTACGTATGGGGCTGGAAATCGAGCCTTTTGACAAAATGAAGCATATTAATGCTTCCATTGCCAATGGAGAAAGAGTGGTTTTTGCCATTGATTCTGATCTGGCAAAACATGACCATTATACACGTCTGGCGTTAGATTTAGGAGTAACAAAAGTAGCGGAGCTGACGGTGTTAGCCGATACGGACAGCTATGATGCGGCCGTTATTCTCAGTGATAAAGAAATGACAGTAGAAAAACCGCATGTATTTTTGCGTCCGGCAACGCTGGCAGTCGGAATCGGTTGCCGAAGGGAAACCGAAAGCTCGCAAATCGACGCCGCCCTGGATCACGCTTGTCACAAAATTGGGCGGAGTAAGAAAAGTATTGCCATTATTGCCACCGCCAGCGCCAAGCAGGATGAAGCAGGTCTGTTGGCGGCTGTGCAGCAAATGGGTGTGCCGCTAGAGATATTCTCCAATGAGGAACTGGAAGCTTGCATTGAAAGGTACCAATTGGAAACCTCAAGTTTTGTGAAAGCACAGATTGGAGTGGGGAATGTATGCGAACCGGCCGCATTACTGGGGGGGCAGACCGACCAACTGTTACTGTCCAAGACCATCTATGGCAAAACAACAGTAGCCATTGCCGAGGTAAAATTTCGGTAGTCGGCTTGGGTCCGGGCAATCAAGCCGACATGAGCCTAAGGGCGGACAGAGCCATTGGCGATGCTCAAGTTATCGTAGGTTATGAAACTTACCTCCAACTTATCGAAGATAAGCTTACCGGGAAAAAAGTTATTGGCATTGGGATTGTGCAAGAGATTGACCGCTGTCAGGCTGCAATTGAGGAAGCCATGGCCGGTAAACATGTTGCCATAGTTTCTGGCGGTGACCCCGGAATTTACGGGATGGCTGGTTTGGTACTGGAATTGGTCAATAAATACCCGGAAGTGGTGCAGCCAGAGGTAGTTATTGTGCCGGGAATTAGCGCCATTGGCGCGGCGGCTGCGGTATTAGGGGCACCTCTTATGCACGATTTTGCGGTAGTTAGCTGGAACGATCTGCTAACACCCTGGGAAGTCATCGAGAAGCGTATTGAAATGGCAGCTGCCGGGGATTTCGTGGTTGCCTTATATAACCCCAAGCAATCCCGGCGGTTATTTCAGCTGGAAAAGGTCCGGGAGATTATGCTCAGGTACCGGGCTGGTACTACACCGGTAGGTATTGTCTATCATGAGACAAGATTTAACGAAAACAGGAAACTAATCGAATTAGAGGATTTTACCCAAGAACATGTGGTGGATGTGTTTTCCCTGGTTGTCATTGGCAACAGTCAAACCTATGTGGAAAGCGGCAGGATGATTACTCCCCGTGGGTATGTACTATGATGGGTAAGCGAGGAAAAGTCATCGTGTTTACCGGGGACGCCAAAGGGAAAACCACGGCGGCGCTGGGGTTGGCCGTAGCAACTGCGTCTTACGGGCAGCGGGCTACGGTGATTCAGTTTTTAAAGGGCGGCGGTTATACAGGGGAACTCTTTGCGAAAGAATGGTTGACGCCCTACTTGGAAATTCGCCAGTTCGGATTTGGCTGCCCGTACTCGGCCGCAATAAAGAATGGTACTATTCAGTGCATCCAGTGTGGAAAATGTTTCGGTGAGAACCGTCGTCCGGGCAGCCCATTTGCCCGACAAGCGTTTGAATATGCCACACAAGTAGTGACAGCCGGTGAAAGCCAAGTAGTCGTACTGGACGAAATCAGCCACGCTCTCAGGCACAAACTGCTAGCGATGGATGAGGTGGTTTCTTTATTAGTCTCACGACCAGAGGGGATGACGGTCGTGCTTACAGGACGGAACATGCCGGACGAATTGCTTCAAGTAGCGGATGAGATAACCGAGTGCGTCCCAGTGAAGCATCCGTTTGAGTCGGGAATTGCCGCCAGACGTGGCAGTGAGTATTAGAAAGGCAGTGGTCCTATGACTCTGAGTAATATACCGCGCCTTGTGATTGCCGGGACTGGGAGCGGGGTTGGTAAAACTACCATAGTAACCGGCTTGCTTGCTGCTTTAAAGGAACGGGGTCTTAAGGTTCGGGCGTATAAAGTAGGCCCGGATTATATCGATCCCGGATATCACCGTCTGGCTAGTGGTCAGGCGTCACATAATCTGGATACCTGGCTGGTCCCGCAGGATCGGTTGGCAGGGCTTTTTGTCAAAACGGCCTCGGATTGTGATCTTGTTGTTATAGAAGGGGTAATGGGCCTGTACGACGGCGGACGGGGCGGTATCAGCAGTACAGCGGCTATTGCCAAAGAATTGGCGGCACCGGTGGTTCTGGTGCTGGACGCCAAGGCCGCAGGAGAAAGCGTCGGAGCAACGGCTTTGGGTTTTAAAATGTACGATCCAGCGGTGCAAATAGCTGGAGTTATTGTCAATCGCCTGGGGTCCGATTCTCATAAGGTTATGGTCGATTCTGCGCTAGAGCGTCTGGACATTACGGCGTTTGGCTATATTAGGCGGAGCCAAACCCTTACTGTTAAGGAACGGCATCTTGGGTTAACGCCGGTAGACGAAATCCAAGCCGAAGCGGCGGTCAGAGCAATGGTTGAGGCGGTCCAAAATTATTTGGACATTGACCGTTTGGTAGAGACGGCTCGGAGTGCCCCGCCGCTTGAGGTTCAAGAAGTAATGCAGATGAATCAGCCGAAAACTGTGCGTATTGGCGTAGCCCGGGATGAGGCGTTTTCTTTTTATTATCCGGAAAGTCTGGCAGTATTAGAAGAATTGGGGGCGGAAATTGTGCCTTTCAGTCCGCTTAAGGATAAGCGGCTGCCGGTAGTGGACGGCTTAATCCTTGGTGGCGGATTCCCGGAAATGTTTCTGACAGAACTAGAGGAAAACCAGGTTTTCAAAGCGGAAATTTGCGGTGCGGCTTGTCAGGGTATGCCTATTTATGCCGAATGCGGCGGCATGATGTACTTATCGCGCTATATCGAAGGCTTTGACGGGAAACGTTTTTCTATGGTAGGTCTTATTCCCGCTGGCTGCCGTATGCAGGACAGTTTGCATACGGTAGGCTATGTTGAGGCTGTTGCGCGAGAGGAAAATATTTTTTGTCAGGCAGGCGAAGCCTTGCGAGGACATGAATTTCATTTTTCCCATATGCTTTCCGACGATAACGGGAAATTTCCGTGGGCGTTTCAGTTTCATAAATTGCGCACCGGGCAAACGTATCCGGGAGGATATGCGAACGGCAATGTGCTGGCCTCTTATCTGCATTTGCATTTTGCGGGCAATTTGCCGGCCGCCGGGCGTTTCCTGCAAAAATGTAAGGAGTTTCAGCAGGGGAGAGGATACATATGGCGGGGAAAATAGTTCTGGTTACAGGCGGGGCGCGTAGCGGGAAAAGCACATTTGCAGAACGATATGTGGCTGCGCTGAATACGTCCGTGGCCTATATCGCTACAGCTGAGGTGCTGGACGAGGAAATGGTACGTAGAGTTTCCTTGCATCAGGAGCGGCGACCGGCAGAGTGGTGTACCTTTGAAGCGCCGTACGATGCGGAAGTTGTGTTAAAAGAAGTTGGGCAAAATACCGGGGCGGTATTGTTCGATTGTTTGACTTTATATATAAGCAATTTTCTATTAACGGGGGAAAACCTTTCACCGGGGGAACGTTTGCGGACTATGAAACAAAAAATAGCCAGCCTGGTGGAGAGTGCTAAGACGGTATCCGCCACGGTGGTCTTTGTGACCAATGAAGTAGGGCTGGGGATTGTGCCTGACAATGTGTTGGCTCGTGAATTTCGGGATTGTGCCGGAATAGCCAATCAGATGGTAGCGGCGGCGGCAGACGAAGTATACCTGGTGGTGTGCGGGCTGGCGACGGAAATCAAAAAAAACGCGCTGGTCTTTAGGTAAGGGGTGTAATATGGCGAAGACAATCATGTTGCAAGGAACAAGTTCTCATGTGGGGAAAAGCATACTGGCCACGGCGCTATGCCGCATTTTTTTTCAAGATGGACTTAGAGTAGTGCCTTTTAAAGCGCAGAATATGGCGCTGAATTCGTATGTCACAAAGGCCGGTGGTGAAATGGGCCGGGCGCAGGTGGCCCAGGCCGAAGCAGCCGGATTAGAGCCGACGGTGGAGATGAACCCGGTATTATTAAAACCTACCGGCAATTCTACCTCGCAAGTGGTGGTAATGGGACGGCCAGTCAAGGTTATGTCTGCCGGAGAATATCATCATGGCTATAACAAAGAATTGTTGGGAGTCATTGAAACCAGCCTGAGAAAACTCCAAGCCGAGTATGATATGGTTGTTATCGAAGGTGCGGGTAGTCCGGCTGAAGTGAATCTTAAGGACAATGATATTGTAAATATGCGTATTGCCAAAATGGCCGGTGCGCCGGTACTATTAATCGCCGACATCGACAGAGGCGGGGCGCTGGCGGCAGTTGTAGGGACGCTGGAACTTTTAGAGCCGGAGGAACGTGATCTGGTTAAAGGTATTATTATTAATAAATTTCGCGGGGACCGCAAGCTGTTAGAACCGGCACTCGATTTTTTACAAGCCAAGACCGGCAAGCCGGTAGTTGGTGTTGTGCCGCATATCAGCCAGCTCGGAATTGACGAAGAAGATTCTGTATCGTTGGACGAAAAAGTGTCAGAAGAAGGAGACATAGAGATTGTTGTCCTTAGAACTCCGCGTATTTCGAATTTTACCGATTTTGACGCGCTAGCGAATGAAGCGGGCGTATCGCTTACATATATTAGGCAGGGAGAAGCTATAGGCCGACCGGATATGGTTATTCTGCCAGGCACTAAAAATACGGTTGAGGACTTTCTCTACCTTAAGGCGCAAGGCTATGACCGGGATATTATCAATCTAGCGGCACAAGGTACGCCGGTGATCGGGATTTGTGGCGGTTATCAGATGCTGGGACGTGAGCTTCGGGACCCGGAGCATAACGAATCTGACCTGGAGTATACCGAAGGCTTGGGACTTCTTGACATAGCAACTACTTTTACTAAGGAAAAAACCACCCACCAGGTAACGGCAGTTTGCCTTGCCGGTGATTTTTTAGATATGGGCTATAACGGCAGCGTAACCGGCTATGAAATTCACATGGGCCGGACGGAGTCAGCAGCTGAAGTGAAAAGAGCGTTTACCGTTACCGAAAGGTCGGGTCGGACGGTGGCGGACGAGGACGGGGTACTGCGGTCCGATGGTCTGATATTGGGAACCTATATTCATGGCATTTTTGATAATGACGATTTTCGACAGGCTCTTTTGAATGCCCTGAGAAAGAGAAAAGGCTTGCCGGAACGTGCGGTACAAAATGTGGCAGCCCGCAAGGAAGCCAGCTACAACAAGCTGGCAGAGGCCGTCCGGAGCAATCTGGATATGCCGTATCTATACCGCATTATCGGTGATGTATGCTAGGGGTGGAAATATTTCTTCCGGCACTGGCCGTCTTGGTAGACCGGGTTGTGGGCGATCCGCATGTACGTTGGCACCCGGTGGTACTTATGGGTACGTTGATTGGGTGGTTGGAGAAGAAACTGCGTTTTTCTCAACACAGCCCGCGCCGAAAAAGATTGGCAGGACTGCTGTTGGTTGTGATAGTATTGTTAATAAGCTACCTAGTCAGTTGGGCTGTTATCAGCTACAGCCCGGACGAAAGTAAGCTGGATTGTTGGCCGGGACACTGAACGGCTGGAAGAAGGCGAAGTAGTGCGGGCCACCGTCGAGACGGTAGCGGAGAATATTGTTGACGGAATTATAGCCCCGTTATTTTATGCTTTTATTGGCGGCGTACCGTTGGCATATCTTTACCGGTCTGTGAATACACTGGATTCGATGGTCGGTTATAAAAATGACAAGTATTTTGATTTCGGTAAGGTCGCTGCCAGAACCGATGATTGCTTTAACTATATTCCCGCCCGTATAACCGGGGTACTTATTGTCCTGGCCGCATTTCTTTTGGGCTATTCAGCCAAGGGGGCAGTCAGCGCCATTGGCCTCGACGCCGCCAAGCATCCCAGCCCTAACAGCGGTATTACCGAAGCGGGGGTGGCTGGAGCGCTGAGCGTTCGTCTGGGAGGCTACAATTCCTATGGCGGCCAGGTTTCGTTCCGGGCGTATATGGGGCAGGCGCTTAACGTTCTGAGGCCGGTGCATATCGGCCAGACCATTCGCATAATGCAGACGGTTACTGTACTGTTTATTATCGCGGCCACGCTGCTGGCCGTGATGGGCTGATCAAGGGAAGGAGGCCGGCGCCGGTGGTGCTGGATTAGGGTATGAAGGACTTTATTACGGCGCTGCAATTTCTGACCCGCATACATATTTTGCGCCAAGAGGAAGTAACCGCTGCCGAGTTTGGGCGAAGCGTACGATACTTTCCGCTGGTGGGAGCGGTTATAGGGGCGATTTTGGCTAGCTGGGCGTTCTTAACGTTGGGCTATCTGCCTATTCATGTGTTAGCCGCCAGTCTTATTATTTTGGAACTGGTCCTTACCGGCGGACTGCATGGCGACGGCTTTATGGATACCATGGATGGTGTTTTTTCCGGACGTTCCAGGGAACGTATGCTGGAAATCATGAAAGACAGCCGGGTGGGAGCCAATGGCGTTATGGCGTTTTGTGCCCTTATACTATTAAAATGGTCGCTTATTTTAGACTTGTTATTAACAGGGACGGGGACAGTCGCTTTTTTTGTGATGCCGCTGCTGGGGCGTTTGGCTATTGTGATTGCGGTGACGGCCTTTCCCTACGCCCGGCCTGAAGGTATTGGCAAAGCGTTTGCGCAGTTCGCCGGACGTCCTAGTTTGTATTTTGCGGTAGTGCTATCCATAGTGCTGGTACTGCCGTTCGGGAAAACCGCAGGGACGATTATGGTGCTTGCGGTGGTTGTTACCCTGGTGCTGTGCCGTTATTTTGTCAAACGGCTGGGCGGGCTGACCGGTGATGTATACGGCGCAGTTAATGAATTGGTTGAAATTGCCGTTCTGATACTATTTTTAAGCAAGGAATGGTTGTTGCTGTGGGTAAGATAAATGAAGGCGAAAGCCGTCAACCCGACCTTGTCGTTCGGGCACCCGGGTCATGCGGCGAATTAGTGCAGGGCACGCTGGGCGGAACTAATTTTTTAATTACTTGTCCGGTGGATTTGTATACTACCGTTTCCGTCAAGCTTGGGGGAAAAAGAAATGCTGCCGGGGATAAGACGCTGGAAGCAATAAAAAGAACCTGGGCCTATCTGGGTGTGGGCTGTCCGTCGTTCTCCGCCGTTGTTAAATCCGAGTTGCCTCAAGGAAAAGGCATGGCATCCAGCAGTGCGGATATTAGCGCTGCCTGCCAGGCGGCCGCCCGCGCAGTCGACAAAACGCTGACAGTTGATGAAATCGCTGATTTGGCTCTGAGTATTGAACCTACCGACGGGATTTTCTACCCTGGAATTGTCATGTTCGACCATATTCGAGGGACAATGCGCCGGGTGCTTGGAGCCCCCCCGCCAATAACTATTGCGGTATTTGACATAGGGGGCGAAGTAGATACTTTGCAGTTTAACCGTCGTGAAGATCTTACGTTTTTAAATAAAGCCAAGGAGCCGCTTATTCGTCAGGCTGTGGAACTGGTCAGGCAAGGCCTGGCCGTCGGGGATGCGGCGCTGATTGGCAAAGGAGCGACGTTAAGCGCTTTAGCCAATCAGCATATTCTGCCTAAAAGCTGTTTGCCAAGCCTTATTGAGGTGAGTAAAGACTATGGGGCGGCGGGCATCAATATTGCCCATAGCGGTACGGTAATGGGCGTATTGTTCGCGTCCGATGACGCTAGCCGTATGGAAGCCTGTATCGAGGCGGTACGGCAACGCTGTCCAGGCCTGGATTATCTGCATACCGTTCAAATGGTAAGCGGTGGATTGACCATAGAGGGAGACTGCGATGAAGCATTATATGGATAAATTTGAGCATGGCGGCTTCTTTTACGCAACCGCCCGGCGGGGACAGGACGCCGACCAGCTTTTGGATTTTAGTGTAAATATTAATCCTCTGGGGCTGTCGGAAAGTGTCCGGCAGGCTGTACGCGGGGCACTGGAGGAAATCATTTATTACCCGGACGCGGCGGCGGTACTGTTAAAGGAGGCTATAGCGGAGCGTTACCAGGTCGATAGTGTTGGCATACTGGCGGGTAACGGTGCAGCCGAACTGCTGTATGTGTTGTGCCATGTCCTTCGACCCAAGACGGTAGTTATTCCGGCACCTACCTTTAGCGAGTATGAGCGGGCCGCTCTTTCCGCCGGCGCGAGCATACACTATGTACCGCTATGTACCGAAAATGGCTTTTCCTTACCAGTGGGAAATATTTTAAAAATAATACCGGAAGCAGATTTGGTATTTTTATGCAATCCAAACAACCCCACCGGACGTCTGGAACTAAAGAGCGACCTCGAAATAATCGTAGCTCAAGCGAATAAACATAATACGTTGGTAGTTTTGGACGAATCCTTTGTTGATTTTGTGGCAGATGCGGAGAAGGTTACCTGCAAACCGTTATTGGCAAAATACTCAAACCTTGTCATAGTGCAGTCTTTGACCAAAATCTA
>JAGGAE010000083.1 GCA_017889725.1 Bacillota bacterium
GCCCTGACCGATGCAGTTAGTAAATTAGGGGTATTCCGGGTGAGTTGGTTTTCGATATCCTTATTGATCTCTGCGACATACCGCAGAAAGAAGAAATAAAACGGCGGTGGCAGGAAAGGCAACAAGCTCAACAGCCGGCAGGAGGGCAGGCGCAGGAAAAGGTCAATGCCACACTTAACTTCAAGGATTTGCCACCTGATGGACAACAGCAGTTTGCGGCTAGGCTGGGTATTCAGTTATCTCCGCAATCCTATGGGGGTATGGTTCCGCTAGCTCAACCACAGGCACAGGGACAACCGCAAGGGCAGACGGGGGGAAGCATATTGCAGCAGGTTGTAATGAGCTTACCGCCCCAAATCCTTCAACAATTAGTGCCCATACCGATGTGCAAAGGTTTGCTCAGGCAATATCACAGCAATTGCCCCAACAGGTACAACAGCAGATAGCGCAGGAGGTACAAGAGGGAGAGACGGAGCAACTTATTCAGATTCTCTATAATATGATCGTCCAAGCGTTGCAACAGGGGCCACAACCAACGCCGCCAGGAGGTAGCCAGCAGGCAGCCCAATCCCAGACTATGACATCACCGGCCATGCAGCAGTTGGCCGGTGATATGAATCCGAGTATATAAGGAGAACGCAAATGTTGAATCAGATAAAGAGTACATCTTTTCCGAGGATGAGCTAATGGACTTATGCCGTGAATGGCAGGAACGGCTAAGGCTGGAACTTAAAAATTAATATTCCTCCCCTTAGGTCACTAAGGCGCGATTAGCATTCTATAGACAGGTACTCCCAGTGCAAGCATAATTAAAAACATAATCAATAGTTTACCCGACGAGTAAAAATATATATTCCATTATTGTATTTTCTCCGAGGGAATGGGTGATGTCTTATGCATTAGACCGGTCCGCTGTATTTGTGTTGTCACAACCACATTGAATTCGGCATTGGGATATATTGCATCCCAATGTAAGTTTTCGAACTCCTGATTAGTAGCATACTTGGGGCGAATATAATAACCAAAATCCACGACATCTGCGCCCCATTCCTGTGTCTGCTGCAGCATTAGTAACATTTTTTGGCGCACTATCTCGGATATCTGCTGATTTAAGAGCCTAGTGTTTTCAGGTGATTCGTAATTAATGCCACTGGGAATGCCTGCAAGATCACCTTCCAGAAACACATTGACACTAATGACAGCATGTTCGCCACTAATGTTGACGTTGATTTTCGGTTTGCGACCGAGCCTGAGATTCACGTTAACGGAATGTTGAGGAGCAAGAGGATCAGTCATTGTCATGAATCCACGCGGATAATTTCCCAGCAGCATTGCAAGCATTCGTGTTTCTTCACTGGGCAGCATTCCTACCATTTTATCTCCCTTAAATACGGCTGTTCCTACTACAGTCGCCGGATTTCCTTCTGCACGCGGCACATCTTTAGGCAGGTAGTCGTGTACATTATCATTCGAGACAGCTGGGTCGCTTGACCGTCCTTCGCCGTTTAGTGGGTTGATGGCCATCAGTGTGGTATACGGCGCGCTAGTGCGGCTTTTTAGCCGAACATAAAATTCGTGTAAAGAAGTCCTGAGATAATATCCAGTTTCAACTCCCGTTGACAGCATCGATTGAAACCATCGTGAGGGTAGTACTTCCTCCGGAGTATTCTGCAGTAAAAAGTCTTTTGCTTTGCCATTTACAACCACAATGTCAGTCGCACCGCGAAACTGACGCAATCGCATTGTCATGCCTAAAATATCTGCTAAACCTTTGCGGGCAAGGCCTTCTCCGATGACAAACGTTGTAACGTGAGACAAGTTTGGAGCACGGGCAATTACGGAATTCAATAGATTGCGTCCCTCGGTCAGCGTTGGAGCAGTAACTGTCACAAAAGTGACAGTTGCTTTGCGATTAGTCTTGCCCGGGCTTTCGCTAGCCAAAGCGCGAGGAATGGCTATTTCATAAGTAAAATCGAGTTGATCTCCTTCAGCCACGTCAACACCGACGGTAAGCACGTATCCTACCTCATCAAGCTCTTTAGCCCCGTTGCAGCCAGTTATCAATAGTGATGTTGCAAATAACATGATGGTTACTGCTACTCGGAAGCGCATTTTGTTCCCCTCTTTTTATTCAGTAAAGTTGCTGCAAATAATAAGAGCGGAATGACGTATATTCCGATAAGAAAATAGCCTTTCACCAGTATGCCTTCCAACGCCCGGACGCTGCTTGCATCGGGGGGAATCATCGCAATCTGAGCAAGAAGCAGTGTTACGATAGGAATAAGCGGTTTCATGGTCGGCAAATTTACGAGTCTTGTTATGAGATATAGCCCCATATAAAGGCTTATGGTGATCCCGAAAATTCCGGCTATTACCCACAGAATAATAAATATGGAATCGATACGCTGTATGTACCGGTTAAGAGAAATAAGCCGCGTCATTTCAAAAAATGGCAGCGTTCTTTCCATAGCCGCTGATGGCCCAAACACTATTATAAGGATAAGTATGGAAGTGGATTTTATCAGCATGCTGCCGCCTAGGCCAAATATGGCAGCTGCCCGTAACACTCGGATGTTTTGAAATGATTTAGCGATTACGGCCAATAGCGGAGCAGCCGCATTTGACGCCACCAATACGCCGCTTTTAATTAGGGCATTAGTCATACCAGTACCTTGCCAGGGAAACAGATAATAAGGTTTATAATGGGGAACTAGCAGTGCAAAAGCCAAAATGATGCCACCAGCACTGAATGGTAAAATAACGTAGGCTGCCCTGGCAATGGCTTCTATTCCAAAGTAGAGAAGGAATGCAACACTCAGGGCGTACCACCCCACAGATAAATGGAAATCCAGCTCCGGCAACGCCGCAAACAACGTATTTTCGCTAAAGTCGCGGATCAAAAGCGTGGCAACGGAGAAAAACATAACAATATAATATATACTGATTAAGCACGCACCTAGTTTCCCCAACAAGCGAGTCGATACATAAAACAAGTCGCCTGGAAAACGCTCAAACACGTAGATGAATAAAAATAGCATGGCCATCGTACTTAAGCCTGAGGCAATTTCCGATATCCATCCCAATTCCCCGGAAGTTTCTATTAATTCAGCTGGAAGGGTTACAAATATCGTGGTAAAGGTCATGGTAAAAACGAGCGCGATCCCTTCGGCAGTGCCCATACGTCCGCTTTGATAACTCACTCTTCGTCCTCTTTTCCTGCTGGTTGTTTTTTCTTCCAGGGTCGACTGATTTGGGGCTGACGTTTTTGATCTATGGTATTTAAAGCATCCGGTCGTTGTTTTTGGCTATACACCGGGCCTCTGACTACCACATCAAAGCCTGCCGTAGTTCTCGGTGCAATTGGTACCATGTAGGGCATACCGAAAGATTTCATACTGCACAATATAACGGTCAGCCATAACAGGCTGGTCGCCAAACCAACAAGGCCCATATATGTTGAAAATAGTAGCAGCGAAAATCGAATTAAGCGAATAGCGGCGGACATTAGGTACTCCGGAATAGTAAACGAAGCTAACCCGGTAATGGCGATGACGACAACCACGGCAGGGCTTACTATGTGGGCGCTTATCGCGGCCTGCCCCAAGACGATTGCGCCAACTATCCCAATGGTTGTGCCTAATACTCCGGGAACCCTCACCCCGGCTTCGCGGATTAACTCAAACGAAATTTCCATTATCAGCACTTCAAACCAAGCGGGAAAAGGAACATCTTCCCGCGAACCGGCTATCGCCAGCAGCAACTGGGTAGGCAATGCTTCCACATGAAAATAGCTGATTGCAATATACAGTGAGGGAAGAACGGTGGCGATTAGCGTTCCGAAAAGACGTAAAAACCGTTGAAAATTTGCTATTGGGAACGGCAGGCTGAAATCTTCCGAGGCATGAAAAAAAGTAAAGAAACTTACTGGTAAAATATGTATATAAGGATTACCGTCCGCAATAAGAGCTATGCGCCCTTCGGACAAGTGGGGGCCGACACGGTCAGGACGTTCGGTGGACAGGCTTTGCGGAAAAGGAAGAAGGGGATGGTCTTCGATAAATTGGATTAAAGTACCTGAACTTTCCAGGTCGTCAGTGCGAACCCCTTGAATACGTCGTTTGATTTCGGCTACTAACTGGGGATTAGCTACACTCTTTATATAGAGCATGGCTACAGTTGTCTGGCTGCGTTGGCCTACCTTGAACAGTTCGGTAACAAGATCACTGTTGCGCATGATTGTTCGAATCAGCGTGGTATTCGTCCGTAAGTTTTCCGTAAAACCGGACTGAGAACCGCGCACCGTCGGCTCCGTACTCGGCTTTTCAATGCTGCGGTGTTCCCAGCCTTTGGTATTAACTAATATTGCTTCAGCGATGCCGTCGAAAATAAGCGCGGTATCGCCGCCGTTGATGCCCTCCTGTAATTTGGCGAAATTGCCCGCCCGTTGGACCTGGCTGGTGGGTAAATACTTTCTTATGATGTTGTCCACCAAATCGCCGTCATATAACCTGCGCTGATCTGAACCTAGCAGCATGAGCGGCTGAAAGATCGCGAGGTTTTGAATTTTGGTATCTACCATTCCATCAATAAAAATAGCCATGGCTTTTACGAGCGGGTCGGATGCTATGTCTATTTCCCGGATAACAATATCTTTATTAAGGGGCAGGTGGTATAGGCTTTCGATAATCTGTCGGTTTTCTTCCAAACTGGTAGATAGTGAACGTTCCCCTAGCACCCCTTGCCCACTCTGATATGCCAGCAAAATAGGCTCTAGTTCAGATTGTTGTTTTTCTAAAGCCTGATATTCAATTTTTAAATTTTTAGTTTTGTCTGAGTAGTGACCTTGGCTTAAAGACATATTTGCTTTGGTTAAAAATGCAATGACACGATGGGCATAACGTAGAAATGCTTCGAGAAACGGGGTTGGATCGCTAGGAGGTTGGTATAGTAACAATTTTTTAAGAAAGTAATAGCCGTTAGTTATTACATTATTCGCTCTCATAGCGTCTCCTTAATAGGGAAGTGTCGTCAAAGTTAAACTCGACGTTTATCTTCTATTATTATCTAATTTATGTTGTGGCTAAGAAAGCGAACAAAATAGGATGCGAAAATCGAGGGGGTGAAAGAACAAGTAAAGTGTAAGCAATTAGCGAAGGCTAGTCGTTTTATTAAAAGGCAGGTGATGTTATGAGCGATAGAGATATACCCAAAAATGCGGCAGTATCAGCTACTGCAACTTCTCGTGTATCTGATTATGAATATTGTTAGCGTAGCGGCATGGCGTGAGTGCTATGTCGCTATTTTAATGCTTAAAAACGGGAGAAATTTATTATGACTAAGAAACCTAAAGCGTCAGTACCTGGCGTTGCAATTATTATCCCCACAGCAAAAGGCGGTATGAAACCACCTGCAGGTGGAAAGGCACCAGCTAAAACAAGAGCAAAGAAAGGATGTCGTAAATAATGGCAGGACGTAGAGGGGCAACAAAACCAGTCGCCAAAAAGCCAGTTAAAAAGTCACCAGAGAAAGAGCCGGTCAAAACCCCGGTACCAGAAAAAGAACCGGAAAAGGTAGAAATACCAGAAAACAAGCAGCCGGAATCACTGAAGTCTATTGCAGAAGAATTCGAGCGACATACTTTACAGGCGTGCCGCAGTTATGCTAAAGCAGTAGACTTGGTGATAGGGAAAATGCGGCATGTTCGCCGGTAAACCAAGGACAAATACAACTAATTGAATCAATGGGAAAACACTGCACTGCATTGATGGAATTAACAGGCCGAGTATACGCATCCCCTGGAAATTATCAATTACCAAAAGATAAAGTAAAGTTAGTGGCTTGGCAGCAAGCAAAACAGGCAATGGAGGCAGCCCAAGCCTCTGAAATCCATCAGACTGAAGAATAATTCGGGTTTTTAATGCGCGAATAGCGGCGTACTGCTATATGGTTTACCTTCGTCCGTGGGTAGGCCATTAATTTTAAGCGGACTAAACTTCGTGCCGCCGACGATACGGGCGTTGTTAGGAGGATACCATGAGTAAGTTCAGTTTACCGGAAGAATTCGAAGGTATTGATCGATATTGCTATCGAGTTAATGCGTGAAAATGGTTTGCTTGATGATAAAGCACCGGAAGATGACAAGAAAACGGATGCTACACCGAAGACTAGTGAGGGCGGGGATCAACCAACTACCACCAAAGACCCTGAGTCTGACGGGAATGCGGCACCCGTAAAAGAGCCGGAAACAGACGATAAGGGTACTGGCGGT
>JAGGAE010000084.1 GCA_017889725.1 Bacillota bacterium
CTTATCTACCCCGTGGCCAGTTTCGGTAATCGAGATCGCCACTTGATTGGCGGTCTGAGCAGACTGTTGGGCATTAGCTGTTAATTCTTCTGAAGAAGCCGCCACTTGCTCAGCGGAAGTGCTGATTTGCCGTACTACACCATGTAAATTATCGACCATCGTCTCAAAAGCTCTCGCCAATTGGCCTAATTCATCTTGGGAGTCAATCCCAATCCTTGATTTACTAAGGTCTCCTGTAGCAATTCTGTTTGCTGCCGTCGCCAGAGTAGCCAGGGGTTTTGTGATTCGTACTGCGATAAAGAAGACAATAATAATCGCAATAACTAATACCAAAGCGATAGTGATTATAGAAGTCCAAGTAAATGAAGTCATTCTTGCCGTAGCTTCTCGGACCGGCACATTAACGCCTATAGACCAATTGGTACCCTCGATAGGCGCATAGGCCACATATTTATCTACTCCCCCATATTCATATCTGCCAATCCCAGTATCTCCTTTAATTGATTTATCCGCAATGGCTTTGAGAGCAGGAGAGCAACTAGGATCGGTGAGTTGGTTTACCTTATTAACGAAATCTTTATTGGGATGAAAAATAGTAAGTCCATCCCCCCGGAGAACGTAGGCGTAACCCGTGTCACAAACCTTTGTTTCAGTGATTAATTTGTCCAATGCTTCGATGTTAATCGCTCCGATCAAAACTCCGGTAATACGACCATCGATTTTAATTGGAGTAGCCACCGATACAATTGAAGGCATACCTTTATCATCAACATCAATGATAATTTCATATTGCGGATTGTTTTTTGTTTCAGCGGCAAGATATGCCTTGATGGCCTCTTTATTGCCACTAATTACAATAGGTGATCTGGCGATCGTTGATACTTCAGATACGCGTTTGCTTAATATGGAAGAAATTGCCTCTCCCTTGGCTTGGGCCTGCATGCTTAACTCTGTCTCAATATCTAAGGTTAACGCTTTTTCTGCCTGCCAATAATTTAGTCCTGCAAGCGTAATTAACGCAAGTGCAACTAATATAGTGGTTACTGCAGCGAGTTTTACTTTAATACTATTCATAATAGCACCTCCATAAAATACTTAACTAGTTGAATAATTGCTTAATTAGTTAAATAATAACATATTTAGTCAAATAATTCAAAATATTATACTTTATTTTGTAAATTTTAAAATTTGCAAAACCGAAAAATCATTGCCTCTTTATAAATGCAAAACGTGGTTAGGAAAAAACAGAGATTCTTATCGTAAAAACGCAAAGCAGCAAGAAGGAATTAGCTAATAAATATTGAATTTAAATATTGAATTTAATTGAATTAAAAGGTAAATATAGCATATATAGTAATGAATGATTATGGAAAAGCAGACGTCGTTGGAGTATTCAAAATAGAATGATATATGAAAAAATTGCACTTAAGGTGTTTTCGGCTTTGAGAAGCTTTTTTAAATAAAAATCGGTAATGAGATTTCAGCGGGGAAAGAAAATTTTTCAGAAACCTGTTTTTGGAGGGGTATAAGTGGAAAATACGCGTATTTTTGCTTCTCATGCTCTCATTAGGGAAGGTACGGATTTATATGTCATTCATAAATATATAACATTGATAATGGAAATTAATATGGATACGGGTGAGATTATCGATTGCTGTGTACCGATGTATTGCAGGTTGCACAATGATTTTGTAACAAGAATCATCAAGGGCAAGAATATTATCCAAGTAGAGGACATCATGCTGGAATTGGATGAGAGGATGCATACGCTGTCAAAGCGGTCGCTGATCACAGCGATAAAAGGACTATACAATCAGTATACGGTTGAGAAGAAGAGGCAGGAAAGTGCAAATATAAAAGAAGCTTGACGGAAGGGAAAAAAGGAAATAATATTATATTGCGAATAGTTTCACTATTTAATTAAATCATTTGAGTCGCTTGGATTACGGTATGGGGATATCCTCCCGGTAATAAAGTAGGCAAGCCTAGCTCATATGAATACAACGAGGCAAGAGAGTTGTATTCTTTGAGCTAGGCTTTTTTATTTTTAGAGACAAAGAGGTGTTAAGCTTGGCAGACATAATTCCGTTACGTTTTGGGGTTTCGCAGGCTTACTTGATTTGCGATCAAAACAACATTCTCCTGGATACCGGGTCAGACACGGATAAGGCGGCGTATCAGAAAGCGTTTGAGAAAGCAAAAGTAAATCCCCGGGACATTTCATTAGTTGTTATTTCTCACGGGCATTCCGATCATTTTGCCGGATTAGGAGCCATTAAAGAATTAACGGGGGCTCCGGTGTTATGCCACAGATTGGCGGCGCAGGCGCTGGCAACCGGTAAAAATCCGAAATTTGTGCCTCGCAATAAGCTGGGGGAGGATATGTTAAAACTCATCGAAGGAACGGTTCCGGTCATGGATAAAACGGTAGACGCGGATATTCTTGTGGACAAAGAATTTGACTTGAACGCATTTGGTGTAGCCGGGAAAGTACTGCACACGCCTGGCCACAGTCATTGCTCCCTATCGCTTTTGTTGGATGGCGGTTACGTTTTTGTAGGCGATATGGTAGTTCCTTCGCCGTTTGACGGAAAATTGGGGTTAGCCTTTTTAGCGACAAATGAGTCTGAATTATATGACAGCTTGCGTACTTTATTAAGTTTCAATCAAATATTCTATGGTGGTCACGGTGGCCCCTATACCAGAGATGAGGTACAAAGATTATTAGAACTGGATTTGACAAAAGGCAATTTGGGTGAGGAGGAGTAAATGGGTGCTTAAGAATTTTGCAGAGGTAATTAGTAAAGCCAAAGAATTGGGGCAGGCAACAATCAGTGTGGCCGTGGCGCAGGACCGGGATGTTTTATTGGCGGTTAAAGCGGCCGGTGAAGCCGGTTTGGCCCGAGCCATATTGGTTGGAAATGCTGCTGAAATTGAAGATTTAGCCGAAGAAATCGGACTAACGAGAAATGTCCGGATTATGGATCAGCCTGATGTAAAGCAGGCGGCCAAAATGGCGGTGTCGTTTGTACGGCGAGGAGAAGCACAAATCCTAATGAAGGGGTTAATTAACACCGGGGACTTTTTAAAGGCTGTATTACAGGCCGAGGAAGGAATTCGTTCGGGACGGCTGTTAAGTCATTTAACCTGTTATGAGGTGCCGGGAGAGGAAAAACTGATCTTTCATACCGATGGAGGGGTAAATATTGCGCCAGGGTTGGAAGAGAAGAAAGATATTCTGGCTAATGCTTTAGGGGCGCTTAAGGCGCTGGGGATACACCGCCCTAATGTTGCCGTGCTTGCCGCTAACGAACAAGTTAATCCCAAAATGCCGGCAACAGTAGACGCCAAAGAACTGGCGAATGTATATGCACTGGATAGTCAGTTTGAAGGAGTGGTCGAAGGGCCGATTTCTATGGATGTGGCGTTGAGCCTTGAGGCGGCCAGGCATAAAGGGCTTGCATCGAGCATTGCCGGAAAAGTCGACTTATTTATGGTACCCAATATCGAGGCGGGCAATATGATGAGCAAAGCACTCATTCATTACGCAGGTTTTAAAATCGCCGGTACTATCTTGGGCGCTGCCAGTCCGATTATTATGGTGTCACGGTCAGATACTGCGGAGTCCAAGCTCAGTTCTATCGCTTTAGCCAGTTTACTGGCAAACCGCTAAAAAGGAGGATGTGCGTAAATGAAAATGTTGTTAACCGGCAATGAGGCTGTAGCCCGCGGGGCCTACGAGGCCGGGGTAACTTATGCGGCAGCGTATCCGGGAACGCCCAGTACGGAAATTATGGAAACCGTTGCTGAATATAAAGGGGATATTCTGGCGGAATGGTCGACGAATGAGAAGGTAGCGTTGGAATGTGTTATTGGAGCGTCCCTAGCCGGAGCAAGATCCTTGGCTACTATGAAAATGGTAGGAGTTAACGTTGCCGCAGACCCTTTATTTTGCTCTGCTTATGCCGGGATTAACGGTGGTTTGGTGCTGGTTAGCGCGGATGATCCGGGGCTTCATTCCTCCCAAAATGAACAGGATAATCGCCATTATGCCAGATTTGCCAAAGTGGCTATGTTAGAGCCGAGCGATAGCCAGGAGTCCAGGGATATGATAATCGCGGCCTACGAGATTAGCGAGACCTATGATATTCCGGTGCTTTTCCGGATGACTACGCGGGTATGTCATGGTAAGAGTCTGGTGGAACTTGGTGAGCGCAAGGAGGTTGCTAATAAACCCTATGTGAAGAACCTCCAGAAATACGATTTAGTTCCGGCGGTTTCAAGAAAGCTAAGAGTGGATTTAGAAGAAAAGCTTCGCCGCTTGGAGGAGTTCTCCAATAAAACAGAATTTAACTTTATCGAATGGAATGATAAAAGTATTGGGGTTATAGCTTCAGGGGTAGCGTATCAATATGCCAGAGAAGTGTTTGGGACGAAGGCCTCGTACCTGAAACTAGGTTTTACCAACCCGCTTCCTTTTGACAAAATTAAGGCGTTTGCCAAAGAAGTGGGCACTTTGTATGTCGTGGAGGAAGTGGAGCCTTTTATTGAAGAGCAGCTTAAAGCGCACGGCATTTCTTGCATAGGCAAAGATAAAATTCCTAATATCGGAGAATTGACCCCTGGTATTGTAGCCAAAGCTTTATTAGGAGAAACGCGGCCCACGATTGAGTATGATCCTTCCTCTTTGCCGAGCAGGCCTCCTACTTTGTGCGCAGGCTGTCCGCACCGGGGCTTTTTCTATGAACTTTCCAAGAGGAAAAATGTTATGGTTACCGGGGATATTGGCTGTTATGGGTTAGGCGGTTCTGATCCCTTAAATGCCAAAGATACAAGTTTCGATATGGGGGCCAGCATTAGTATGGGGTATGGCGCACAGCGGGCGTTTGACCGCGGCGGCCAGAAGATGCGGAC
>JAGGAE010000085.1 GCA_017889725.1 Bacillota bacterium
CCGGACCCTGACACCCCGGTCACTGCTGTAAATACCGATAAAGGAAATTTAACCGAAATATTTTTTAGGTTGTTTTCCCTTGCTCCGACCACCTCCAGCCATTTTCCGTTGGGCTGACGCCTCGCCTTAGGCACAGGTATCTTTTTCCGTCCGCTCAAATATTGCCCCGTCACGGAGGCTTCACAGTCTTTTATCGTCTCAACCGTCCCTTGCGCAATTACATGGCCGCCATGAACACCCGCGGCGGGACCGATATCGATAATATGATCGGCCGCATACATGGTGTCTTCGTCGTGTTCTACCACTAGCAGCGTATTGCCCAAATCCCGCAGTTTTTTTAGCGTCGTCAGCAGGCGGTTGTTGTCCCGCTGGTGCAAACCAATACTGGGTTCATCCAGAATGTACAGCACTCCGACTAAACCGGAACCGATCTGGGTTGCCAACCGAATACGCTGGGCCTCACCACCGCTCAGCGTACCCGCCGCCCGATCCAGTGTCAGATAATCCAAGCCGACATTCATAAGAAAGCCCAGCCTCGCCTTTATCTCTTTTAAAATTTGTTGGGCAATCGTTTGTTCCCGGGGAGTAAGCGTAAGGGATTGGAAAAAATCCTGACATTGTGCAACCGTCAGGCAAGTAACCTGATAGATGCTTTTTCCTCCCACTTGAACCGCCAGGGCTTCCGGCTTCAATCTGGCTCCCTTACAGGAAGGACAAGGCCGGGAACTCATGTATTCTTCAATTTCTTCGCGCGACCAATCCGAGGAAGTTTCCCTATACCGCCTGTTTAACGTAGGTATCGCGCCTTCAAAAGCCGAATGGTACTGACGCTTCTCTCCATACATATTCTCATAGGAAAAAGAAAACTTTTCGTCACCAGCCCCCCACAAAATTATCTGCCGCATCTCTTCCGGCAGGTCGTTCCACACCACATATATCGTATGCCCATAACGCTCTAGAACGGCTTCCATCTGGCACATAAACCAGGAATTCGTATTTTTACTCAAAGGAGCAATGGCCCCGTCAATCAATGCTTTCGTTCCGTCCGGCACTACCAGGGACACATCGATCTCCATATTATTGCCTAAGCCCGTGCAATCCGGGCATGCACCAAACGGATTATTAAAGGAAAACATTCGAGGGGCTATTTCCGGCAAACTAATACCACAGTCAACACAGGCGAAGTTCTGACTAAACACCAGTTCCTCACCATCTACAATGGCAACGTGGACCAGCCCGTCAGTCAATTTAAGCGCTGCTTCAAGCGAGTCGGCCAGCCGCGACGCTATGCCGTCCCGTATAATAATACGATCGACTACGGCCTCAATTGTGTGTTTTTTATTTTTTTCTAATTGTACTTCGCCCACATCCATAATAGTGCCATCCGCACGTACCCGGACATAGCCGTCCCGTCGGATGGACTCGAGGATTTTCTGATGCTCGCCTTTTTTGCCCCGGACAACCGGTGCCAAAATAGATAAGCGAGTCCCCTCAGACAGTGCCATAAGCTGATCTACCATTTGCTCTACGGTCTGCTGGCTGATGGCTTTGCCGCATTTAGGACAATGTGGCCGCCCTGCCCTGGCAAATATAAGCCGCAGATAGTCATAGATTTCGGTCACAGTACCTACTGTTGACCGGGGATTGCGGCTGGTTGTTTTTTGATCAATCGAAATGGCCGGCGACAAACCTTCAATATAATCGACATCCGGCTTATCCATCTGCCCTAAAAATTGGCGCGCATACGCGGATAACGATTCCACATACCGCCGCTGTCCTTCCGCATAAATCGTGTCGAACGCTAACGACGATTTACCTGAGCCACTAAGGCCGGTAACTACAACCAACTGATCACGCGGGATTTCTACATCAATATTTTTTAAATTGTGCTGTCTAGCACCTTTTACTATAATTTTATCTTTCATTTGCTCCTCCAATAACTTTCAGCGACGCTTCTTTTTTTCTTTCTCCGGCAAATCGGCTGCCCGCTGACGAAGCTCAATAATATTGTCCCTTAGTGCGGCCGCCTTTTCAAATTCCAGCATTTTCGAGGCTTGTTTCATCTCTTTTTCCAGTTTAGCAATCAATTCATACATTTCCCGCTTACTCATAGCGTTCGCGGCTCTCGTTCGATATTCAGCAGGTTCTTCCGCCACTTTAGTGGTTTCGATGAGATCCCTTACCCTTTTTTCAATAGTCCGAGGTGTAATACCATTTCGGGTATTGTACTCTTGCTGGATTGCCCTGCGGCGATTGGTTTCGTCAATCGCCCGACACATGGAATCGGTGATGGTATCGGCATACATGATGACCCGTCCCTGCTCATTTCGAGCTGCACGTCCAATGGTCTGAATTAAGGAGGTTTCTGATCGGAGAAATCCTTCTTTATCGGCATCCAGTATGGCAACCAAAGTAACTTCCGGCAAATCAAGACCTTCCCGCAGCAAATTGATGCCGACAAGAACGTCAAACTCTCCGGCCCGCAAGCCGCGAATAATTTCTACCCGCTCCATGGTTACAATCTCCGAGTGCAAGTATTTTACCCTTACACCCATCTCTTTTAAAAATTCGGTTAGATCTTCCGCCATTTTCTTTGTCAGCGTCGTAACCAGTACCCGTTCATTTTTGTCGGCGCGCAGCTTGATTTCCGTTAGCAAGTCATCCATCTGCCCCTTAATGGGGCGCACTTCGACTTCCGGATCTAAGAGACCAGTAGGCCGGATAATTTGCTGAGCAGTCTGATTACTTGCGTTAAGCTCATAGGCCGCTGGAGTAGCAGAAACATAGATAATCTGATTTATGCGAGCCACAAACTCATCAAACGTCAGCGGACGGTTGTCATACGCCGACGGCAGACGAAACCCGTGCTCAATAAGCGTCGTTTTACGTGAGCGGTCTCCCGCATACATGGCTCTCAGCTGTGGCAGCGTAACATGGGATTCATCTATAATGATCAGAAAATCATCAGGAAAATAATCTATCAAAGTGTAGGGAGAATCTCCGGGCTTTCGTCCGGTCAGATGCCGGGAATAATTTTCTATACCGGAACAGTATCCCATCTCCAGCATCATTTCAAGGTCATACCTGGTTCTCTGCCCTAAGCGCTGGGCTTCCAACAACTTATCAGCTGCTTTCAACTCAGCTAAACGCCCCTCTAACTCTTCTTCTATGTCGGCCGCCGCTCGCAACAGGTTCTCTCTCGAGGAAACATGGTGAGAGGCCGGATATATCGCAATATGCTTACGTTCCGCTAATATTTCGCCCGTTAATGTATCAATCTCCAAAATACGTTCCACTTCATCCCCAAAAAGTTCAATACGAACCGCCTTTTCTCCGTAGGCCGCTGGGAAGACTTCAATGACATCTCCCCGGACACGGAACGTCCCCCGCACAAAATTTATATCATTACGCTCATATTGAATCGCCACCAACCGTCGCAATATTTCATCCCGATCCCTCACTTGCCCCTGCCGCACCGATAATACCAAGTTATAATAATCCTCCGGTGAACCTAAGCCATAGATGCAAGATACACTTGCCACCACAATGACATCCCTTCGCTCAAACAGGGAACTTGTCGCCGAATGTCTTAACTTATCAATTTCGTCATTAATGGATGCATCTTTTTCTATGTAGGTGTCGGTGTGGGCAATATAGGCTTCCGGTTGGTAATAATCATAATAACTTACAAAGTATTCCACCGCGTTTTTGGGAAAGAACTCCTTAAATTCGCCGGCCAACTGGGCCGCAAGGGTTTTGTTATGCGCAATCACTAGCGTTGGTTTTTGCACGGCTTCAATTACTTTAGCCATGGTAAACGTTTTACCTGTTCCGGTTGCTCCCAAGAGCACCTGCGCCCAATCACCCCGGTTTACCCCTTCCGTCAGTTTTGCAATCGCCTGCGGCTGATCGCCGGTAGGCACAAAAGGGGCAACCACTTCAAAAGGAACATTCCCATCCTGATGGGTTGTCTTAAGTTTTGGTACCATATTCATGCTAATCACCATTTTTCCTTACTATCAACTGTCTGCTGACCATAAGACTTTATTATTAGTTTACCCTATAAGTAGCTACCCTTTCCGTAATTGTACCACAGGACATATGTTCGGGCAAGTTTTCGAAAACTACATTTTTAAATTTTTAATAATTAATACTCTTTAATACTCTTATGTTATTTATTTGCAAACATTTCAAAGAGGAGTGTTTCCCT
>JAGGAE010000025.1 GCA_017889725.1 Bacillota bacterium
AGGCCTTTAAAAGCACGGCCATGGCGGGCTTCATCTTTGCACATCTCATGAACGGTATCATGGATGGCATCCAGGCCGAGTTCTTTAGCGCGTTTGGCAATTTGCAGTTTGCCTTCGGTTGCGCCATATTCGGCTTCTATCCGTAATTCAAGGTTTTTCTTAGTGTCGGCGTATACTACTTCGCCAAGCAGTTCAGCAAAACGAGCTGCATGATCGGCTTCTTCAAAGGCTATTCTTTTGTACGCTTCCGCGACTTCAGGGTAACCTTCGCGATCGGCCTGACGGCTCATGGCTAAATACATGCCAACCTCAGTACATTCACCAGTGAAGTTCATGCGCAAACCTTCTAGTATTTCAGTATCTACGCCCGCGGCTACACCAATGCGATGTTCATCAGCCCAAACCAGTTCTCCAGTGGTTCTTTCGGTAAATTTGGAAGCCGGAGCCTTACACTGAGGACAGGCAGCCGGTGCTGCATCTCCTTCATGAACATATCCGCAAATAGAACAAACAAATTTTTTCATTTTATCCTCTCCGTTCAAATAATCATTATTAACCAATAACTACTATAGAAATAATACCAAAATGTTCTTGCACTGTCAAGTACATTTTTTTAAAAATATTTATTATTAAAAGAAATAGCTGCCTACTGTTGCATAAATGTATAGAATATGGTTTAATAAGAGTAATTTCATACAGATGGGGAGCTGGAAAGGCCGGCTGAGAAATAGACCCAAATAAGTCTATGACCCTTAACCTGATCTGGGTAATGCCAGCGTAGGGAAAAGCACAGAGATTTTATAGTCTAAAGCGCCTCCTTACGGAGGCGCTTTTGTAATTTGGAAAAATGAAAGGGGAAAAAGGAAGATGACCATAGTAAAAGAAGGCTCGTTTGCATTGGAAGAATTACGTTTAAGAAAACCGTTGGTACACCATATTACGAATTATGTTACTGTGAACGATTGCGCTAATATAGCCCTGGCAATTGGTGCATCACCGGTTATGGCTGATGATATAGGAGAAGTGGCTGAGATGGTAGCTCTTGCGTCTTCCCTGGTGCTCAACATGGGGACACTCAATGAAAGAACTATTAAATCCATGTTGGTTGCTGGTAAAAAGGCGAAAGAAAGTGGTATTCCGGTAGTGTTTGATCCGGTAGGCGTTGGAGCTACAGGGCTACGCAACAAGGCGGCGGAGCAGGTGATTGATATTGTACAGCCGACGGTGATACGGGGTAATATGTCGGAGATTAAACTGTTAGCTGGTCTTAAAACCTCCATTCGAGGTGTGGATTCGGTGGCAACGGAGGAGGATGGCGCAGAGGTAGCTAGAGAGCTTGCGAAAAAGTTAAATTGTGTGGTAGCTATTACAGGAAAAAGGGATTTCATAGCAGATAAAGATACAGTATATGCGGTTGATAATGGGCATGAATTGTTAGCCGGTGTTACTGGTACTGGTTGTATGGCTACGACACTAGTGGGGTGTTTCGCGGCTAGTGGAAGAGGGGCTTTGCTTGGCGCTGTAACCGGTATTATGATTATGGGATTAGCTGGCGAGGTGGCCGCTAAAAGTTTACAGCCGACGGAAGGCTTGGGGACTTTTCGAATGAGGCTTTTTGATGCAATCGATAGGATGACGCCTGAAAAACTTTTGCAAGGAGGTAGAGTGTATGCGGTGTGACCGAGTAGTTAATTATTCACTTTATCTTGTTACTGACCGCAGCCTCCTCGGCGGTAAGGATTTGCTTACAACAGTGGATGCGGCAATACAAGGCGGGGCCACTGTGATCCAAATGCGAGAGAAGGAAGCTTCAACCCGAGAATTTTTTAATTTGGCTAAGGCAATGAGGGAGATGACAAAAGAACACCGTATTCCGTTTATAATTAATGATAGAATTGATATTGCGCTTGCAGTAAATGCCGACGGAATTCATATTGGACAGTCAGATATGCCGCTTGCTGTTGCCCGCCGCTTAGTTGGTAAAGATAAAATAATTGGCATGTCGGTGAATACTTTGGAACAGGCGTTAGTAGCCGTAAAAGAAGGTGCGGATTATCTCGGTGTAGGGGCTGTTTTTTCCACCTCAACCAAAAAGGATGCGGTCGATGTTAGTTTGGCTGTATTAGCTGAGCTTTGTAGAAACGTAGAAATTCCGGTTGTTGCGATTGGCGGTATTTCCGAGAATAACGCCAATCAAGTGCTAGCTGCGGGGGTTGACGGATTAGCGGTAGTTTCGGCGATTATAGCTAGTTCTCAGCCAGGTGCAGCTGCGGCACGTTTTCAGAGCATTATCTCCAATACTCTCTGCTAATTTGCGGAGAGTATTTTTTTGTAATTTGGCAATAGTGGCAGAAATAGGGTATTATAATAATAGGAGGCGAGGCCATGGGTTTGGTGCTGTTTGGAGTGCTAGGGGGAATTATAGTGGCCGTGTTGGTCGTTCCTTTCAAGGCCTTGTTTAAAATAGAGGGAAATGGGCGACCGGTTTGGTCGGTGGAAATTACCTGGTTTGCCGGACTCTTTCGGTTGTTTCGTCAAGCCGAGGGGTTATTTTTTGCAATAGGCCCTTGGAAAAAGAAGTTTTTTTTAAACAGGACTGACGCTGATACAGCTGCTACGATAGTACCGGCTGCTCGACAGTATCAGAGCTTTTTTCGCAAAATGAGAGGGACAAGGGATTCGGAAAAAAAAGATAATTTTTCCCGAATGCTTCAAGCCATCTTTGCTGCGGCGAGTCTTATTGTAAGAGGCCACGTGCGGTATGGAATTGAGGACCCAGCTTTAGCCTCATGGATTTACGGCGCATTCTGTGTGTTAAAGTCGACGAGGATCTTCAGCCGATTAAGGGTGACCCCGGAATATGAAGAGGTTGGCTGGTGGGGAAGTGTGGAAATTGTAGCCTCGATTCGACTGATAGGTATTTGCGGGCCATCCGCCCGTTATGTAACTAGGAGAGCAATGAGTAAGGTCTGGAAGACTTTTAAAGGAGAGAATGCTGCATGAAAGAAGAAGGGTTATCACAATCATTTGAAGTTTTATTTGAAAGCCTTGAGAAAATGGTGAGTTCAAAGACGGTGTTTGGTGAACCTATCACAGTTGGTAATGTGGTGATTGTTCCTATTATTGATATTGCGTTTGGAGCGGCAGCAGGCGGCGGAATGGGTAATACGGCAAAAGAATATCAAGGCGTTGGTGGTGGGGCCGGGGCGAGAATGAGTGCGTCGGCTGTTCTGGTTGTACGGGATTCTCAGGTTCAGGTGCTGAAGTTAAAAAATACGGCCACTGTGGACCGGCTTTTGGAGTTAGTGCCCGATTTTTTGCAGTCGCTTAAAAAGGATAAGGCAAGTGACAACGGTGAATTTACTATAGAAAGCAAAAGAGCTGAACCGTAACGGTTCAGCTCTTTTACTTTCTATATGCGATGGCTGCAGTTTAGTACATCTTTAATTTTGTGTTGGACCATGGCTTTAATGGCGTCGCGAGCAGGACGCAAATATTGACGTGGATCAAAATCGCCGGGGTTTTTGGCAAAATGTTCGCGGATAGAAGCCGTCATGGCTAAACGAAGGTCGGTATCGATGTTGATTTTGCAAACGCCCATTGTTCCGGCTTTGTGGAGCATGGCTTCGGGTACTCCTTGGGCTCCTTTAATGCTACCACCAAACTCATTGCATTTGCTAACAAATTCCGGCAGTACGGTAGAAGCACCGTGAAGGACAATCGGAAACCCAGGTATCAGAGCTGAGATTTTTTTTAGCCGCTCGAAGTCAAGTTGGGGTTCTCCCTGGAATTTATAGGCTCCGTGGCTGGTACCAATGGCAATAGCCAGAGAACTCTACACCGGCCAATCGACCAAGTTCGCCTTCGACGACCACGCCATGGGCATGGGCATACTCTACTACTTTTTTAGTTAAAGCAATATTGTCCTCAAAAGAGTGTTTAGAACCGTCAATCATGACGGAGGTAAAGCCGCCATCTACACAGGATTTACATATTTCAAAGTCATCGCCGTGGTCAAGGTGTAGACAAATATCTAGATTAGAGTCTTCAATAGCTGCTTCAACAAGTTTCATGAGGTATACATGTTTCGCATATTTGCGGGCGCCAGCCGATACCTGAAGAATAAGAGGGGCTTGTTCTTCTTTTGCTGCATCGACGATTCCTTGAATGATTTCCATGTTGTTAACATTGAAAGCGCCCACAGCGTATTTTCCATAAGCTTTTTTAAACATTTCCGTTGTGGAGACTAATGGCATATAAATTCCTCCTACAGTGTATTTTGCGGTTATATTATATCACAATAGTGGCATGGGTGGATAATATTACTAATTTTATGTGGCGGAATTTATGATTTTGTGGAAATTCTTCTAATTAACATAGTAATATCCGTAGGCAACGGACTGGTGAGAGCCAAATTTTCACCAGTAATAGGATGAGTGAATTCCAGACTGGCTGCATGAAGGGCCTGGCGCTGGATATCGGTACGGGAACCGCCGTATAAGTCATCGCCTAGGATGGGGTGACCTACATGGGAGAGGTGAACCCTGAGTTGATGGGTTCGACCGGTTTCAAGACGCAGTTGGACGAGGCTGTATTGACCAAAAGTTTCTACAATCTGATAGTGCGTAATTGCTCTTTGGCCGGTTTCCAGCACACAGCGCTGAATAATGCTGCCGGTGAGACGGCCAATTGGGGCGTCTATTGTTCCTTGGGGAGGGGAAGGGACTCCGGAGACTACCGCCAGATAACCTCTTCTTAGGCTTTTATCCCCACTGAGGGAAAGAAGATGTTGACAGTGGGGATTTTTGGCAATAAGCAGCAGGCCGGATGTGTTGCGGTCCAGACGATGAGCCGGGTGAAATCCAGGATGAGGGTTTTCTTTTTGAAGATAATGGATTATACCGTTTGCAAGGGTAATTTCTTGGCTGCCGCTAGCGGGATGTACTAAAAGACCGGCAGGCTTGTCTACTACCAGGAGCATAGAATCTTCATAGGAGATGCTTAATGGCATGGCATGTGGTTCAATCGAGCAGTCAGCAGGCCATTTTATACTTAGTATGTCACCTGGATAAATGAGAGTTCCCCAGGAAGCGGGACATCCGTTGACAAGAATAGCGCCGTCAGCCTTTTTAAGCTTCCGGCGCAAGGTGAGAGATATTTTTAAGTGCCGGAGTACATCTGGCACTAAGCGAGGTTGAATTGAGTCTGAAATAGAAAAGGAGATCACGGATATGCCTCCCAGCGTTAGTTTAAGGAACTATTTCGTGGTCTACTTTATAAATTCCTTGAAAAACCAGCAGGTATTATTTTTAGGCAGTATTGGGAAAAAAATTACTGCCTAAAAAGGCAGCCCAATCTTAGATTATAGTATTTGCTGTATCATCGAAATCAACTCAACCATATGTTCTCTTTCCATCGTCATGGACTCTTTAAGATAATCACTCATCGGGTTTCCGCGCCAACCGTATATATCAACGAAACGACGGTGACGTCGGATAAGGGCGTGCACGAGAAGCAATAAGAGAGCGTAGTGTCCGACGAGCGGAGTTTCAATTTCTTCTGCCGGTATGTTGTTGCGTATTTTTAGATCAAGAGTAGTAATTATCGAAGACATATTTTCATCGTGCATGGTAATCATGTGAAGTACATCTAAATATCTGTTCCAGTGGTTAAGCGACATGGTTTCTAACTTATCGCGCATAGTGCCGATGGTCTGGCCGGTTGTTTCTACTGCAGTTCGCATTAAATCTAATTGTTCAATGGCTTCCTGATGCAATCGCTTCATGTGCTCAACGTCGAGAGTGATATGTCGCCGGTCACGAAATGTTTTCACGGCAACCCCTCCTTACAAGGGTAATTTTTGTATTTTATGCCGCCGCGAAATCAATTGTGAAATTAGCTTATGTTACGGCTATTTAAATGGAGCAATGAAGCGGATCATTTTAATAGGTATATGCATAGATAAACATCTGCGGCGAACATTCACATTTACGATAATAAAATCGCAACCGACATAGCAGAGGGTGCCGCAGAAGCTTTCCCGGTGGCAAATTCTAGCATCAACACTAAAAATGACTTCACAGCCTAAGAGACACAAAATGCGATCTTTCATACTTTCGCGATGAAAATCATACATTTTGTACGGGAGGGTTTCTTCGCAGCAGGGATCGGGGACCATGTAATCTTCGCAGCCGGGGGCCATAGTTTCTCCTTGATACCAATGCGGATATTTGCAATCCATAGACCTAATATCCTCCTTTATTTTTTTTGACGAAGGTCAAAGTGCTTAGTATCTCACCTGTTACATCATATGAGAATTTATAACATAATGTTACTTGGCGTTAACACACTATTGGAGAGTTATAATCCGGCGGGGAGAGGTAGAACTTTAAGAATGACGCAGCTTTCTATACCTATACTATGTCGGCCAACTGTATAGGGTGATATTAGAAAAGAGTTAAAAGATGATTAAAAAGAGAGAGCAGGAAATTAAGAGGGAGTCCCGAATACACCTTATATTAGTGGATTTTCTGTTGTAAATGCGGAGGTATTAATGGAGTTTAGTAATTACAGTAATGTCATAGGAATTGGCTTTATCGTGTGGGTGGCGATGGCACCAAGAACTAAAAGGGGAAATTTTGGTGAAAGGTTTCTTGCCTATATGGCAGCGCTGCTGTTTAGTTTACTTGGCACTTCAGGAATTATGATGGCGAAGCCGAATGCTTTTTTCTTTACCGTAGGAGGGGCTCTGGCCTTTTTATATGTAGTGGTACGATCCATGGTTACTGTACGAATTAAAAGATAATTTAAGAAAAAATCTCTCGCCTAAGGCGGGAGATTTTTATATACTATTTGAAAGCGCGAATTCATACGGAACGTTATAGGCAAAAGTGTATTACTAAAGGAGGATTCCATTCCGGTCGCGAATAATAAATAAACAATGAAGATTTGGTGTTAGCACCTTTGCGGGTATTAGCGGCGTTTAATTAGGGGAAAATTGTGGTAGTGTCAGGTGCAATATTACTACTGGGATATGAGAGCGTTGGGTTCTGAAACCTGTGAAAGGTAAATACTATAGCGTCCCCCATTCACGTAAGGTCTTCTTTAATTATCAAATAATCAGGGAGGTATATACTGTGGAAGAGAAAGAGTTTATTATTAGGGGCGTAACACATGATACAAATGTAGCCAAAATTGCTGTATTGGGGGTACCGGATAGCCCGGGTATTGCCTATAAAATTTTTTCAGCTTTAGCCAAAGAAGACATTGATGTCGATATGATCGTTCAGAGCATACGGAATGTTGATAAAAACATTATCGATATGGTATTCACAATTTCAAAAACTGATTTGCCCCGGGCAAAGGTTATTACCGAGGAAATTGGCCGTCAAATACATACTCTTGGGGTAGTCATAGAAGAAGGGGTTGCGAAGGTTTCTGTGGTAGGTGCAGGAATGTTCGGTAACCCCGGTATTGCCGCAACGATGTTTGGGGCACTGTCAGATGTCGACATTAATATTGAAGTAATCAGTACTTCGGAAATTAGCATATCTTGCTTGATACGAGAGGAACAGGTTGAAGATGCGGTAAAAGCCATTCATGCCCGTTTCTTTAAAGAAGAATTGATGTAAATAAGGCTAGTCGTTAGCAAGTAGAAGAAGAGAGAATCCGGTTGTTACCGGGTTTTCTTTTTTTATTTCAACCCGTACGGTAATATTGATTTTACAATATTTTCAAACAATAACTTTCAATTATGTAAAAGGATTATGTAAACAAACGGCGAAATACACAGTAAAGAACTTCACAAGGAGAGCGGAAGTGCTTTCCGCGAAAAGTTCTTTCAGCAGCTAACTCCATCAAAAGTTCTTTTGAGGAAACGTGGATACTCATAGAACTCTGAGGATTTATTAGCTGCATAAATCAAAAAATAAAAAATCCAAGGAGGCTTATCATGAACAAGAAATTACTGACTGCAGCGATTCTGGCCGCTCTCACGATTTCCACGACTCAAGTATTTGCCGCTCCTACTTTTACCGGTGATGCCCGCATTATAACGCAACAGGACGATGGCGGACGCACTTACACCGACACCCGTTTTCGTCTGAATGCTGATGCCGAGCTTGGGGATGGTTTCTATACTCATGCCCGTCTTCAGGGAATTGACACCCAACCGTTTGCTAATGCAACTTCAAACGGCGTCGCTGCAGATATGGACCAACTGTATCTGGGAACCAAGATGGGAGCCGTGGATGTTAAAGCGGGCCGTCAGGGATTGTTTGTCGGAAATGGTTTGCTTGCCGATGTGAGCATGCAAGGGGTATCGTTAGCTACCGAAAATAAAAATATTGGTTTTGACGCGTTTGTTGGCCGTGAAGGAACAAACGATGTTACTGGCGCTAATTTGAAAACCAAGGGTGACAAAGTGGATATGGGTCTTGGCTATTTGAAGGTAGAGGACACAGATTTTATGTCCTTCAATGCAGACAGCCGCCTTGGCAATAATGTTGTTCTTTCCGGTAATTTTACGAAAAATAATAAAGACAGCAAAAATGGTTTCTTGGTAAAAGCTACTGTCGGCGAAGCCGTTCGTAAAGGTGAATTCAATTATGCTCTTTCTTATCGTAACATTGAGGATGGTGCTGTTGCTGGTTCTTGGTGCACCGATACGGCTTATAATGATTCCAAAGGTTTCCGTGTAGAAGCTAACTATAAATTTGCCGACAATGTAAACTTGAATGTATTGAAAGATTTTACCGATAAAAACAGTGACTCTACTTCTTTAAACAGAGCAAAAGCAGAACTTACCGTTGTGTTCTAGACAAAAAAGACGGCCAGAGATGGCCGTCTTTTTTTGTCCATTAATTTCATGGTATGGCTCGGTTCGTTTAAGCCATGCTATAAACGGGATCACAAAAATTATTAACGGGAGGTTTGCATTATGTCGAGAAGTCGTAAAACTGTGAATCCGGCAGCCCAACGGGCCCTTGATCGGCTGAAGGTGGAAACTGCATCGGAGCTCGGCCTTGCGAATTATGAGAACACTTATAAAGGTGCTTTGACTTCCGCTGATAACGGTCGGGTTGGTGGTAACATGGTTCGCAAAATGATCCAGGCGCAAGAGCAGCAGTTTGTTGGCGGGAATACTACTACGACCGCAGCTTCAACGGCTCCGGCAGGAAAAACGCTTACCGCTGCATATGATGCAAATGGTAAAGCCTAGCAGGCCAATCGGCCTGCTTTTCCATTATATTAGTCTCAATATGCCAAATGCTACATGCGTTATTTTTATATTTAAAAGGGGAATTTTGGACAAAGAAAGAAATAATATAATAACAATGTCCAATAGGGTGGGAAATCACTTACTGGGTGGCATAGCTATTAATAAAGCTTCTGCCGAAATTTGTTGTTAAAACATACTGCTTATGGACGAAAAGGAGTGTCTAAAAGGTGACTGTGGTATTGATTAAAAATTTGGGTGAGCATGTAGGCGAGGAGGTTGAAATTCGGGGCTGGCTGTACAATATACGGTCTTCGGGGAAGATTTCTTTTTTGATTATGCGGGATGGAACGGGTCTAGTGCAGGGTGTCCTGGTGAAAAAGGAAGTAAGCGAAGAATTAGCCGCTCTGGTCGGCACTTTAACACAGGAAAGCTCGTTAATATTGCGCGGAATAGTACGGGTGGAGGAGCGCTCGGTCGGCGGCTACGAAATCCAGGTTACCGGGATGGAATTGGTCAGTGGTGCGGAAGAATACCCGATTACTCATAAGGAACATGGCGTCGACTTTCTGGCGGAGCGGCGGCATCTTTGGCTTCGTACGCCGCGGCAAAATGCCATTATGCGTATACGCTCGGAAATTGAACATGCTATCCGCGAATTTTTCTACCAACGAGACTTTGTATTGGCCGATGCCCCGATTATAACACCGGCAGCTTGTGAAGGCACTACAACGCTATTTGAATTGGATTATCATGGCGAAAAGGCATTTTTATCGCAAAGCGGACAATTATATAACGAAGCGGCGGCGATGGCTTTGGGACGTATTTATTGTTTCGGTCCTACGTTCCGGGCTGAAAAGTCCAAAACCAGACGTCATCTAATGGAATTTTGGATGATTGAAGCGGAAATGGCCTACTTTAATATGGATGACAATATCCAGCTGCAGGAAGAAATGATTCATTATGTCATTCAACGGGTATTAGAGAGGTGTAAGCGTGAACTGAAAACTTTGGAGCGGGATGTAAGCAAACTGGAAAAAATCACACTTCCTTTTCCGCGTATTAGTTACACAGAAGCTGTTGAAATCTTGAAGAAGGAAGGCGTAGATTTTACTTGGGGCGACGATTTTGGCGCGCCGCATGAAACTATTATTTCCAATTATTTTGATGCTCCCGTGTTTGTACATCGCTATCCAGCGGTTATTAAAGCCTTTTATATGAAGCCCGATCCAGAAAATAGCGAGGTTGTATTGGGAGCGGATTTGCTGGCACCGGAAGGATATGGCGAGATTATTGGTGGCGGACAGCGCATTGATGATCTTAAGCTCTTAGAAAAGAGGATTGCTGAACATAATTTACCACAGGAAGCGTTTGACTGGTATTTGGATTTGCGTCGCTATGGCTCTGTGCCCCATTCCGGTTTTGGCTTAGGAATCGAAAGAACGGTAGCCTGGTTATGCGGTTTGGAGCATATCCGCGAAACTATTCCGTTTCCGAGAATGCTGCATAAAATGTATCCTTAACATTTTTGGGGGATAGCCATATGAAATTTTAAGTAGTAATAGCAGGAAAAGATGGAAAGATGTCAAAGTAATGGTATTTATTCATTGAAATTTATAAATATCATTTTTAGGGGAAGAGGTGGGACAATTATGGCTATCCATGTTACAGGATCGCACATGCATGATAAAGTGATAAATGATAAAATCTTTAAAGCGGGTGCAGCTGCGAAAGTCGCGTGTGAGCGGTTTGGTACTGAGAATGTTGTCGATGCGTCCATTGGTGTTCTATTGGATGACAATGAAAAATTAGTTAGCCTGTCAACGGTGGAAAAAGTTTTCCGGAATTTACCGATGTCGGAAATCACCAATTATGCCCCCATCGCCGGATTACCGGATTATCTGGAAAATGTGCTTGACGTAGTTTTCAGAGACTGCAGGCCGGATGCCTATGCCAAAGCGCTGGCGACGGCGGGAGGGACCGGGGCAATTCACCATGCCGTCTGGAATTATACGGATATTGGTGATAGCATACTTACCTCGGATTGGTATTGGGGACCCTACCAAATTGTTGCCGAGGCCTTTTTAAGGAAGCTTGAAACGTTTACCATGTTTGATGAAAATCGTCGATTTAATACGGAAGCATTTCGAGTTAAAGTTGAGGAATTACAGGCTAAGCAAACCAATACGTTTATTATACTAAATACGCCGGCACACAATCCTATGGGATATAGTCTCGACGACGACGAGTGGGACGGCGTGATCGAAGTCATAAAAAATGCGGCAAAAAATAAAGAAAAAAATATTATTTTACTTGTCGATATTGCCTATATTGCCTATTGTGGCGATCAGCATGACTGTCGTACCTTTATGAAGAAATTTTCTGGATTACCGGAAAATGTTATGGTGATTATTGCGTACAGCATGTCCAAGGGCTATACCCTTTATGGGCAGCGTGCCGGTGCCATCGTCGGCATTTCTTCCAGCCGAGCGGCCATTGAAGAATTTGATTCTGTTAATAATTATCTTTGCCGTGCTACTTGGTCAAATATTAACCGGAGTGCCATGGATATATTAAATATCATTCATGATGATAAAGGATTAACCGAACAGATAGAAACGGAGCGTGACGGTTATTACCAAATGCTTCGCCGGCGGTCTGATGTCTTCCTAGCAGAAGCCAAAGCAATCAATATGCCGGTGATGCCGTATGTTTCCGGCTTTTTCATGTCGGTTCCGGCAAAAGACCCCGAATTTGCTTGTGAAAAGCTATTTGAAGATAATGTTTTTACGGTACCTATGATGGGGGGGCTACGTATAGCCATTTGCGGGGTTCCCTTCCAAAAACTTAAAATCATGGCGGAGCGCATGGTAAAAGTGGTCCACCTAACCCGATAGCAGCACAAAACCTCAGGACGCATATCACAAGCGCCCTGGGGTTTTTCTTTTCAAGAAATAACCAATAGAGATTTAGCGTTATTTTGGCAATACTATGACCAAAGGAGGGGATTTTTATGGGGCAATATCATGAAAACTGGGTTGATGACACCAGTCTGGAATTTCCGCGGGGTGGATTTTGGCTTATTCATGTAATAGGGGCTCTTGTGATTTTTTTCCTAGGAATGCGTTTTTCTGTCCGCCGTGCCCCACTTTCGTTTATTGCCTACCGGATGTTGAAAATGCTAACACACCGGTAAATGTTGCCGAAAGAAAAGACTTGGCCCAAATGCCAGGTCTTTTTTAACATAAGCTTAACAAATGAGAGACTAGTAATTTGTTGCCATTTTTATTATAATTATTATTTGGGTAGTAGAATAATTATGTAATTAAATGGGGGCTAAAGAATGTTTCGTTTTAAGCCGCGAGAGGACAAGTTCTTTACATTGTTTTCAGAAAGTACCAGACTGCTTCGTAAAGGGGCGGATGTACTTCAGGATTCAATGGAAAACCAGCAAGATCTCGAAACCAAAATGAAGATCATTTCCGATATAGAGCATCAGGCGGATGAAACCAATGACGAGATAATTGATTTACTCAATCAAACGTTTATTACGCCTTTAGATCGGGAAGATATTCATCTTATGGCTACTATGCTTGATGATGTGGTGGATTTTTTGCAAGGAACTATCGAACGAATTGTGCTGTACCGGGCTGGAAAACCGTCCGCCGGTGCCGCTGAATTAGCCAGACTTTTAGCAGACTGTACCGAGGAAATGGTAAAAGCCTTTGACATGCTGAAAAATATTCGAGGTAACCGGGATAAGATTCTGGACCATACTCGTAAAATTGCTGTACTGGAAAGTGAAGGCGATCGTATTTACCGCCAGGAAATTGCCTATTTATTTAATACCTGTCCGGATCCGGTTCAAATTATAAAATGGAAAGAGATATTGGAACATTTGGAGGACGCTCTGGATCATTGCGAAAAGCTCGCCGACGTACTGCGGGGCGTGGTATTGAAATATGCCTGATATACTTATTTTTTTAGTGGTAATTTTTTCTTTAGCTTTTGACTATATTAACGGGTTTCATGATACGGCAAATGTTATCGCTACCTCTGTTTCAACTCGAGCTTTAACGCCTCGTGTGGCGGTGTGGTTGGCAGCCAGTTTGAACTTCCTAGGCGCTATGTATAGTACTGGGGTGGCTAAAACTATTGGCGGCGACATTGTGAAATCAGCTCAAATGATTAACGAATATGTTATTATTGCGGCGATGATTGGCGCGATTTTTTGGAATCTCCTTACCTGGTGGCTGGCAATTCCCAGTAGTTCCTCTCATGCATTGGTGGGAGGGGTTGTTGGCTCGGTGTTGATGTCAACGGGTATGGACGCCCTAAAAATGGACGGTATTGTAAGGATTGTTTTAGCATTAATTCTCTCGGCAATCATAGCCATAATTTCCGGTGTGATTATCATGACAATCATTTATTGGTTGGTAGGCCGCGTAGCCCCGGCAAAGCTAAATAATAAGTTTAGGCGTCTTCAGATATTGACAGCCGCTATGATGTCCTTTGCGCATGGGTCGAATGATGCGCAAAAAGCAATGGGTATTATCACTCTTACTTTGGTTAGTGCAGGATATTTGCAAAGTTTTGAAGTTCCTGTATGGGTTAAGATTGCAGCAGCCACTGCTATGGGGATGGGTACGGCAGCCGGGGGCTGGCGTATTATACGAACTATGGGCGGGAAAATTTTCAAATTGGAACCGGTAAGCGGTTTTGCTGCAGATTTAAATTCTTCCTTGGTTATTTTTTGTGCAACCCTGTTTCATTTACCTGTTAGTACCACGCACGTTGTTTCGGGTTCGATTATGGGGGTGGGCACAGCCAAACGTATTAACGCGGTACGCTGGGGCGTTGCGCAGCAGATGCTGATGGCGTGGGTACTGACCATCCCTTCAACGGCTATTGTAAGTGCACTGGTGTATAAGATAATGCAGCTGGTAATACGGTAAGGGGTAACCGGGAAAAGTATTGCGGGAGATTTCCATGTGCAATTGGTATGGATATATATTAGTGGTTATATCGGCGGTCTTTTTCGGTGCATCGTCGATTGTGTGTAAATTTACTTATGCTACTGGGTTGGCTCCGGTTCCGGTACTTCTTATGCAAGGAGTATTGTCGTGCGCCATTAGTTGGGGGTGGGTTCTGGTCACTAATCAAGCGGCTGGGATATCTCGCTCCCTTCTTCTTCCTATGTTGGCTCAGGGAATTATTGGGTCATTTCTCACGTCATTATTATTTTTTATCGCGCTGGATGAAATGGGAGCTTCTCTGACCACATTACTTGTGTTTTCTTACCCGGCCTTTGTTCTTGTTTACAATGCTATATTTGTTGGTCGAAATGTTACTCCTGTGGAAAAAATTGTGTTGGTTATGGCTTTCCTTGGAATTGTTTTTTGTGTTGACTTACCGCAGCTTGGATTAAGCCATATGAGTACGAAAGGTATCCTGCTAGCCCTTGGAGCAGCTATTACCTATGCCTTTATGAATATAAACGGCGAGAGGCTTCTGGCCGAAGTTGCTTTACCGGTAGTCACTGCCTGGACGCAAACCCTTTCGTTAATGATGCTGGTGGCGATTTATCAGCCGGTGTGGATGCTGGACGTATCGTTGTCTTGGCAGCAGTTAGGACTGCTTGCAACTGGTGGTGGTACGCTGTTAATTCCGATCATGATTTACATGGCTGGGCTAAAAAGAATCGGCGCAGGCATTGCTTCGATTCTTAGCACGGCGGAAATCCCAATTACCCTGTTTCTGGCTTGGCTGTTATTGGGGGAGACCCTTAGCTTATTGCAGGTGGCAGGTGGTATGTTAATCATGCTCAGCGTAATGGTTTTGTATTATTACCGTATGGAATAAAAGTAATGGCGGGTTTCTTTGTAGCATTTTATTCTTAGAGATAATAGATTGTCATAGGCTATAACATGAGAATACCTAAATGGCTGGTCGGGAGGTTTTTATGAAAAACAAGGTTATTATTTGGATTGCTGATAGAGAACGTATTGAGGTTAACCAGGGAGAAACCTTGTTGACTATTAGCCGCCAATATCAAGAACGTTTTCCCACGTCAATTGTTGCTGCGAAAGTCAACCATGAAATAAAGGATTTACATGCCGGGATTGACGAAGATAGTACAATACAGTTTCTGGATTTAACAACAACAGAAGGAATGCGCGTCTATCAGCGCAGTCTGGCCTTTGTATTAGTCGTTGCTGTTCGTGAACTATACCCTGACGGGGAAGTGACTATTGAACATTCGCTAAGTAAGGGAATCTATTGTGAAGTGTATATTGACAGGGAGTTAACCTCGGATGATATGCAAACAATAGAAGGGCGCATGCATAAAATCGTTGAGGATGATCGCCCTTTTATAAAAAGGAGAGTAACCAAACAAGAGGCTATGGATATGTTCCAGGCCGATGGGCAACCGGAAAAAGTCCGCCTTTTAGGGCAAATGCAACGCGATACCGTAAGTATTTACTATTGCGGCGACGTGTACGACTATTTTTATGGTACATTGGCACCCAGTACAGGATCTTTACAACTATTTTCCCTAGCCTTTTGCAAGCCCGGTCTTATACTACGTTTTCCTGAAAAGGAAAAACCGGACGAGTTGCCACCGTTACTCGAACAACCCAAACTGGCCCAAATTTTTCGTGAAGCCGAGGAGTGGGGAAAAGCACTTCACTGCGGATATGTGGGAGCACTGAATCAAGCGGTGGCTACCAATCAGATTGATGAAATTATTCGGATTGCGGAAGCTCTGCATGAAAAGAAATTGGCCAATATTGCTGATTATATTACCGAGAACAGGGATAAAGTCAGAGTTATTCTAGTGGCCGGTCCGTCGTCCTCGGGTAAGACAACCTTTGTCCAACGTTTGAATGTTCAGCTTAGGGTTAACGGAGTAAGGCCGCTATCCATTTCGTTAGATGATTATTTTCTTGACCGTGTCCTGACTCCGCGGGACGAACAAGGAAATTATGATTTTGAATCTATAGAAGCTCTCGATTTGGGTCTTTTCAATGAACACCTTGTACGGTTATTGCAAGGGGAAACTGTAAAAATTCCTACCTATAATTTTTTAATAGGGCAGCGTGAATATCGGGGGCATACTTTGCAGTTAGAACCGGACCAACCCGTTATTATCGAAGGAATTCATGGACTGAATGAGCGGCTGACCCTTGAGGTTCCGCGCGAACAAAAAATAAAAATTTATGTTAGCGCCATTACGCAACTGTCTATTGATAACCATAACCGTATTCCGACTACCGATACCCGGCTTATACGAAGAATTGTTCGTGATAGCCAGTTTCGGGCGCATGACGCTTTGCAGACATTAGAACTTTGGCCTTCAGTTCGCCGCGGTGAAGAACGTAATATTTTTCCCTTTCAGGAAGAGGCGGATATCATGTTCAATTCGGCTCTTATTTATGAGCTAGGGATACTAAAACCTTATGCGGAGGCCTTACTGAATGAAGTTGGGCAGGATAAGCCAGAGTATGCTGAGGCGCAGCGTCTGTTAAATTTTTTAGCGTATTTTCATGATATCGATGGTGAAATAGTGCCGTCGAATTCTATCCTGAGGGAATTCTTAGGTAAGTCTTGTTTTTATAAAGACTAAAAAACCTTGGTGCAGTTTAAACTGTACCAAGGTTTTTACTATTTGCCGGGGTCATTGGGAATGGAATGACGGGCTAAGATAGCGGCAACCGGGCCTTCACCAGTAAGGTCGGATTCTTTCGCTTCATAGCCTAGACGGGTTAAAATGGAATATACATGGGGATTTTCTACCGGTGTGGGAATGGTCGAAGCTTGCCCATAATTGTTGACTTCTTTAGTGCCTTGTTCCGGCGGGATAATACGGCCAGGTCCGCCGACGCAGCCTCCCTTGCAGGCCATCCCTTCAATAAAGTTTGCATTGAGTTTCCCTTGTTTTAATTTCTCAAGAGCCTTTTGACAATCCGGGATACCATCCAATTGTACGGCTTTGAATTTTTGGGCCCTGCGAGGGACAAGTGCCTTCAGCGTGGCCTCTACAGCGCCGCTAACGCCGCCGGTACGTCCGTACACGCGTCCTCCCCAGGATGCCAAAGCGTTTTCTTCATCTATTTCTACAGCGGGATTAATTTCAGTTGCTTCGAAAATTGTGGACAGTTCTTGAAAAGTTAAGACGAAATCAATAGCACCTTTTAATTCCGGCAATGTCGCTTCGGATTTCTTGGCAATGCAGGGGCCGATAAACACGACCTTGGCATTAGGTTCAAACGTTTTAATAATCCGAGCGGAAGCGATCATCGGAGAAACGGAAGGAGAGATATGTTTAAAGAGGTCTGGAAACTTATTTTCGATTAATTTGATCCAAACCGGGCAACAGCAACTGGTAATGAGGAAATCATTTTCATTTTTAACATAATGATCAAATTCAAAAGCTTCCTTTATGGTTACGATGTCGGCGTACAGTGCAGTTTCGATCATATCCATAAAGCCGAGTTTCAAAAGGGCTGACCGCAATTTTCCGGCAGAAACGCCTTCACCGAATTGACCGGCAAAGGCTGGGGCTACCGAGGCGTAAACCGGATGGGTCTGTTGGCGCAACAGTTCAATTAAAGGAACAAAATTGGACTTCTCCGTTAGCGCGCCAAAGGAGCACGCTGCTACACAATGACCTTCCCCTATACATTTTGTGTGATCGATTTGTACCTGACCTCTATCGTTGTGGCTTATGGCGGCTACGGGACACACCGCTTCGCCGGAACATTTTCCTG
>JAGGAE010000026.1 GCA_017889725.1 Bacillota bacterium
TCTTGAACTCTGGATCAAATCGTTTGCCTTTCATGTTCGACACCCCCTGGTTTTATTGTACCAACCATTCTTCGTGTCCGCAAAAGGCAATACGGTTCAGAGGGGACTGTCTTAAAATCATACAAAAAAATACAATCCTCTCAGCTACATTCTAGAGTAAAAAAAACGCAAGCATGCACCATTGTATAGTGCAAAAGCTCGCGCTTTTTTTTACTTCTAATACTACTTTCAGAAATCTTTTTTACCTTTAAGTCAGCCTTCTGATAAGGGTGATCTTTCGAACAAATCCTCCAATTGTACAAACTGAATTTGGCTCTGTGTTACTCTACTTTCTTAAGTTAAAGAGGGAGTTATATTATTAAAAGTTACAGCTTTTTTGTATTTTTTAACTTAGTTCTACTTTGAAAGCAGCTGAAATAGGAATACTTTTAGCAGCCGAAATAGCATCTGATTTAGCTGAAGCTATTTCAGCTGCCGCTATCTCAGTTATTGCTTTTTTAGTCGCAAATGATTTAGCTGCTGCTAACTCTGTTGCTTCAATTTTGGCTACTGCTGATCTAGCCGCTTCAATTTTAGTTGCTGCTGTCTCAATTGCTACTGATTTTAATGTAATAGCCACTAAAATCCCCCCATTCACTATATTTTTAAAATAGCCATACTAAAAGGTCTCAAGTTTTTTCCCAAACATATGGCAATATACAGATTTATCATAGTATCCACACCTATCATTTATGCGGTTTGCTTAGTTTACATTTCTAATCAAGTGCACTCCTATTGAAGAAAAGAATTGAATTGCTTAGCGTGTCTCACAAAGGACTTTCCCTTTTCAACAGAAACATACCACAACTAAACATTCACCTCACATTTAGATAATGAAGGACATATCCTTTGGGAACTATTTTAGTATTCATAGTTTCCTTGGGTATATTTTACTTTGTACTTATTTATATGTCAAATGTTTCTTTTTTTTATTATTGTTAATTTCCTTATTCCGCCAACCAAAATTTTATTAGATTTGAATTATGTTTCAAATACTAGCAAGTAGATTTTCCATTACTTTCATTTCGTAAAAATAAAAAAGATAATCTCAAGTTCGAGACTATCTTTTAGTTTCTAAGGTATATTATTTCTAACTATTTTAGCATGCACCTAGCATCCATTGCTATGAATTACTCATGCTCTCTTTTTAGTTCTTTTTGATTATCACTTAGTATACCATGAAAAACCATATCAAGTATTAACTGCACAGACGTCCAAGGACTCCAATTGTTTTCGCGCAAAAAGAAAACCGTTTCGTCAAGCGAATCTTTTCGAAATTGCTCAATTTTTTCCCACTCTTGCGGATAATATTTTCTAAAATCTGCAAGAATTAAATTATTTGTTTCTCGCATTTTGCTATTAGGGTTATGCTCGAAAAGTGCCTTTAATTTTTGGAGATAACTTGTTGACTTATTCCGTAAAATTTCTTCCTTTTGTTTTTTCATATCTATAATTAAGTAGTCAAAAACGTCTGCAATTAACACATCCTTTGATTTATAATATTTGTACAATGCCATTCTAATCTTTTCTAACAAATTCGTTCCTCCTTAAAAACTATTGTCAACTATCATTTAACAGCGGGATTAGTCAAAAAAACTAATCAAACTCACCATGTTGTTATTGTTTAACAAAGATTTCTGCTGAAAGTTTCGTCCCGTCCGTAGTAAACACTATGGCCCCATCCCGGTCAGTTCTAAGTATTTTTATCTCTTTTTCCTTGAGCCGCGCCAGCATCTCACTATGCGGATACCCGAAAGTATTATTTCCCACTGAAATCACGGCATATTCAGGAGAAAACGTTTGCAGCAATTGCCGTGTGGTCGATGTTTTTGCGCCATGTCGCGCCACTTTTAATACAGAGCCCGGCTCTAAACCGCTGCTTACCAAAATCTCATCCGCTTCCATGCCAGCATCTCCCATGATAAGAAAGCTCTGCTGACCATAACGTACCAAGATACTATTGGAAGACGTACTGCCCTGTGATTTTTCTTTTTCGGGCGTATATACCACAGTAAATGTTACCCCATCAAGCTGAACCTGCTCGCCAAGAACAGCTGAGATAACCCGACTGCCGGAAACGTTTCTTTTTAGTTTAGCTGCAGCTTTCGTTTCGCCGCTCTCCGGCACCAAAATATTTTTCACAGGCAAGGTTGTTACAAGGCCAACAGAGCCTCCGGCATCCTCCATTTGCCCACTCGTTAAAATCAAATAGTCCACTGATTTTACTCCATAATGCTGCAAGTAGGGAGAAACAATTCGCTCACCGGCATCAAAACCGGTAATAGGATTGCTCTCGCCGCAGTCAATAAGTACAGCCCTCCCATGGGGCGTCGTAATCAATGTCGCATCTCCCTGGCCAACATCAATAAAATGCACTTGTACCGGCCGGGGATAATCGCAATAAACTTCCAAGCAAATAACAATGGCTATCGATAACGCTGCCGCCTGTTTCGGCCACCGTTGTAAAATTGCGGCAGGAGACGGCACTGGGTGCGGTAAGTATCTGTAAATCCAGAGTAACAGAAGATAATACAGCGCACCGGCCGTCACTCCGATCGTCGGTAAAAAAACGCTGGTTCCTTTTAGGCTAGCCAGTGCAACTGTCAACCTTTCAGCTGTCCCCAACAGTAAAGCGCAGCCTACCAACAACATCTTCCCGCCCACTAGCCATACGGGAGCTATAAGAACTCCCAAAAGCCCCACGACTACCACAACCTCAATGATAGGCAATACCACAATATTGGCAACAAACGAAATTAACGGAAACGAATGAAAATACCAAGCAATAAACGGAAGCACTCCTAATTGTGCCGCCAGCGTTACGCTCACCGGCCCTTTAAGCCACTTCGGCAAAAAAGCCAGCTTATCCGCTGTTTTTCCATACAATAAAATTAACCCGGCACTGGCACCAAACGAAAGCTGAAAACTAATATCAAACAATTGAACGGGCTGGTACATAAGCATAATCAAAGCAGCCATCACCAGCGCTTGAAATGCATTCTTTTCCCGTCCCAAACCAAGGGCTGCTACAGAAAGAAGCCCCATAATAACCGACCTTACTACAGGCGCGCTGAGTCCCGCGAACAATGCATAGCCTACCAATCCAACAGAACTCATGAACGCTGTTTTTTTCTGTCCCAGCCCCAATCGCGCGCACAGCCAGGCAATAGCTCCCGCTACCAAAACAATGTGCGTACCGGATACCGAAAGAATATGAATAAGTCCAGTAGCCGAAAAATCCTTAACGACTTGTTTGTCGATTCCAAAGGTACCGCCAAACAATACTCCGCTTAATACGGCAGCATCTTGCGCGCTCATAGCCTGACGTATGGTGCCGATAGCCTGTTCACGCCCTGTTCCCTGCAGATGAAATCCTGTCGCCGTATCTAGCAAACCAGGGTTTCTATAATTAGCCGGCAGGGTAATTTTCCCAGTTATATTCACATCGTCACCATAAGACGCTCTTTCTGTTGCCGTTCTTTGTTCCAGCGTTACTGCAATACCACCTGACGCCTTATAGCTTGCACCATTAACCGTAACCTGATTTACATCCACCACATATTTCACACCGACTCGCCGAAAATCAACTTCCCCCCATTGAGGCATTTGACTTATCCTGCCCTGCACGGTGACCGTTTGTCCGGCCCAGAGGCTAATATCATCTTGCGGTAACTTGTCTAACTCTATAAACCGGAGCATTCCGGCAACAAAAAACAATCCTAAGACCAGCGGCAGAACATATTCTCTTTTTCGTACTACAGCATACAATGCTGCTATACCAAGGAAAAGCTCCCCCAACCAAAGAGGCTTGGGAGAAAGCAGCCAACTTGCCGCCAGCCATATGCCGGCAGCAAAAAACAGGGTAATCCCAAACAAGGCTTTAGGCATATCAACCTATTTCCTCCGAACTATTCAAAATGCCTCAGATTAACAAATCAACTTCACGTTTTTCTCCTTATAATTACAGCTCTATCTTTTTCTCCAGCCTTCTAAACTCAGCTTCAGTAATTCCCTTAACTTTTGTTAAATCTTTAATATTCTGAAACGGTCCATGGGCTGTCCGGAATTCCACAATTCGCTTGGCAAGTACTGCGCCAATACCCGGAAGCCGATCCAATTCATCCTGATCCGCACTATTAATATGAACCTTTGCCTGCTCTCTCGAATTTTTATTATGAGCGGGAAACTCTGACATAACAACCCTGTCTTCAATCCGTTTCTCTTGCCATTGACCATAGAAAGTTCCCGCTAGCATGACTCCTACCAATAGCAGGATAAGAATCCAACGCCTTTTTATGACATCCATTTTCCCCCTCCCAACCTAGCTAACATATTCTCCATTTTCGCCCAACTTCCTACATAGAAATTTGTCTCTAAGAAAAGAATAAGCCGGCTATCGCCGGCTTATCGAAGGTTTGTTACTTAATTACAATATTAACAAGTTTTTGTGGCACGCAGATTACTTTTACCACCGTTTTACCAGCAACAAATTCTTTTACTTTTTCCTGTTCAAATGCTTTTGCTTCCAGCTCAGCAGCCCCTAATCCCACTGGCACGATAATCTTATCGCGTACCTTACCGTTAATCTGAAGAACAATTTCGGTCTCGTCAACTTTTACCGCTTCGGCATCAAACTCCGGCCAGCTCTGCTCGTGAACACTGCCCTGGCCGATGGTTTCATGCCAAAGTTCCTCCGTAATATGCGGAGCAAACGGCGCCAAAAGACGAAGTAGTGCCGAAATTACTTCCCGGATAACACCGGAATTCACCTGAGTGCCATGTTCCTTAAACGCATACATGGCATTAACCAATTCCATAATGGAACTAATCGCTGTATTGAAACTAAAACGTTCGCCCAAAGCTTCAGAAACTTTGCCAATGGTTACATGAAGCACTCGCCGAAGTTCGCGCTCCTGTTTATCCAAACTATTGACATCATATTCCGCTTCGGCGGAAGCCGCACAGGCGGCATAGTGATCTACTATACGCCACAACCGGCCAAAGAATCGGTAAGCGCCTTCCACACCTTGGTCGCTCCACTCAAGATCGCGCTCCGGCGGGGCGGCAAACAGAATAAACAACCGGGCGGTATCAGCACCATACTTGGCAATGATTTCTTCCGGAGAAACCACATTCCCTTTCGACTTGGACATTTTTGCGCCATCTTTGATAACCATACCCTGAGTAAGCAGGTTTTTAAATGGTTCGCCGATATTGATCAATCCAGCGTCTTTCAACACCTTGGTAAAAAAGCGAGCGTATAAAAGATGCAGAATAGCATGCTCGACACCGCCAATATATTGATCTACCGGCATCCAGTAATTAGCTTTTGCCGAATCAAACGGCTGCGAGGTATTGCGTGGATCAGTATAACGGAAGTAATACCAGGAAGAACAGATAAACGTATCCATGGTATCAGTTTCGCGTCTTGCCGCACCACCGCATTTCGGACAAGTGCAATTGACGAATTCTTCAACCTTGGCTAGCGGAGAAACAGAACCGGCGGAAAAACTTACATTTTTCGGCAGCATGACCGGTAAGTCCTCCTTGGGAACAGGAACCACGCCGCAAGTATCGCAATAAATCATTGGGATGGGAGCACCCCAATACCGCTGACGCGAAACCAACCAGTCTCTTAACCGGTAATTAACCCGCCGTTTCCCTATATTCCGTTCCTCCATCCAGAGGCATATAGCTTCTTTGCAGGCCTCATTATCCATACCGTTAAAATCAGAAGAGTTAACCATTACACCAGGGCCATCATAGGCACAAGTTATAGTATCAATGGATAAACCATTATCGGGTGCCTGAATAACAAGACGCTTCGGCAAATGATATTTCGTCGCAAACTCCCAGTCCCGCTGGTCATGCGCGGGAACTCCCATTACCGCACCCGTCCCGTACTCCATCAACACATAATTGGCTACCCAAATCGGAACTTGCTCACCGGTAAATGGATTAACCGCATAGCCTCCCGTAAAAACGCCTTCCTTTTCCGTTTCCGTGGAAGTCCGGCTAATCTCACTTAAATCCTTTACCCGATCAATAAACCTACGGACAGCCTCTTCTTGCTCTTTACCGGCAATGAGTTTGTCCACCAAAGGATGTTCTGGTGCCAAAACAACATAACTTACACCAAATACCGTATCCTGCCGTGTGGTATAAACAGCAATCTTTTCCTGTATTTCCGGTACCACAAAGCTAAATTCAGCCCCTGTACTACGGCCAATCCAGTTTTCCTGCATAGTTTTTACCCGTTCCGGCCAGCCTTTGAGTTCCTGAAGATCTTCCAGCAGACGATCGGCATACTGGGTAATCTTAAAGAACCATTGTTCCAATTCTTTTTTTACTACAACCGAATCACAACGCCAGCAGTGTCCGTCAACAACCTGCTCGTTGGCAAGAACGGTATTACACTCGGTACACCAGTTAACCGCAGCTTTTTTCTTATACGCCAGCCCTTTATTATAGAACAGCAGAAACATCCATTGCGTCCATTTATAATATTCAACATGACATGTGGCGATTTCCCGGTCCCAATCATACGCTAGCCCTAATTCTTGCTGTTGACGCCTCATATTGTCTATATTATCCCAGGTCCAATCCGCTGGATGAACGCCATGTTTGATTGCCGCATTCTCAGCCGGCATACCGAATGCATCCCACCCCATAGGATGCATTACATTATAACCTTGCATTTTTTTATGTCGGGCAACAACATCACCAATCGAATAATTGCGTACATGCCCCATATGTAACTTTCCAGAAGGGTATGGGAACATTTCCAGCACATAGTATTCGGGCCGCTGACGGTTTATTTCAGTAGCAAAAGAATTTTCTTTGGCCCATTCCTTTTGCCACTTAGCCTCAACCTCACTTGGAATATACTTTTCATTCATCAACTAATATGCCTCCCATACTGCGCTTCAAGTTAAGAAACGACCCGACTTACGCCAGTCCTTTGGACGCAGGCGAAAGCCTAGTCGTTCTATGCGTTTCAAAATGATTATCCATTTTTCCATAATTATCAGAACTATTATATAGCAAAACGTAAATAAATGTCAACTTGAACCTCTTGTCCGAAATTCCCGGTTCCCCTTGTCTTTTCCTGGCTGCCTCGTGTATAAAGGTTGTTCTAACTCGCAGTTACAAGCATAAATTTTTATAGTGAGGAGGTGCCTTATGTATAAACTAATTATTGGCAACGTCAGAATCTCGGTCTACGATGATAATGTCAGCCGCGAACAGGCTGCTGCAATGGCCCGGCAGACACTTCAGGAAGCTCACCGCCAAGGTAAGATTCTTAGCCACATTGAAATCACAAGCGGCGACTATGGACCTGAGATCAACACCACTGAAAAATCCGGGTATCGTGCCGCAACCCGTAAAACCATCAAACAAAGCCTGCTCGACGCAATATACGATGCTGCTCGCGAAAAACTCTACCCTTCCAATGCCTACAGCAGTCCTAATACCTGGTTTGATACCGATACCGGTCAAGAGTGGTACGGTGAAACAGTAGATACCGCTCGTGAAGAGATTATGCAAGAGTTGGAAAAATGGCAAAAAAATTTATCCAGCCCTTAATCCTCTATTTATAATTGGATAAATATAATCTAGAAATGAAATGCAAGCTTTCCCATCTGCAAAGGATGACGGCTTGCGTTTTTTTATTACTATCTCCTAAGGCCATCATTTGCCCTACAGGGTAAAATACCATATAATAGAAGCATTACCATTCTGGAGGTTTTACCATGCAACTGAAAGCCAACTTACTACTTTTATTAACCGCCGCCATATGGGGCTTTGCTTTTGTCGCGCAGCGAGTGGGCATGGATTATATCCAGCCTTTTACCTTTAATGGCATTCGCTTTATTTTAGGTGGTCTTTCCCTCTTGCCACTCATCATTTATTTTGACAAAACAAAAAATCAGCCCTCTCCCTCCTCCACCGCCTCGTCTCTAAAGGCCGGTGCGCTAGCCGGTTTGGTATTATTTATTGCCGCTTCTCTTCAACAAATTGGCCTTATATACACAACCGCCGGGAAATCCGCTTTTATTACCGCCTTATATATCGTTCTGGTTCCCTTCTTTGGAATTTTTCTCCGGCAACGTATTGCCGCTACAACCTGGTTCGGTTCCGGCATTGCCATCATCGGTTTATACCTATTATGCATGAAAACCGGTTTTACCATTGCATACGGTGACTTTCTTGAACTTATAGGTTCCTTCTTCTGGGCTATCCATATTCTCCTCATCGACCATTATTCCCGTAAAGTGGATGCGTTGAAACTCGCCTCTTGCCAGTTTATTATCTGCGGCCTTCTCAGCCTAGTAATCGCAGTTTCAATCGAAACAATAACACTGTCCGGAATAACAAATACGGCTCTGCCTATTCTTTACGGCGGCATTTGTTCAGTGGGTATTGCGTATACCCTCCAAATTATCGGACAAAAACACGCCGCTCCCGCTCCCGCCGCTATTATTCTCAGCATGGAAACGGTTTTTGCGGCTATCGGCGGCTTTTTGCTGCTTGGCGAAACCCTCTCCCTCCAAGAATTTTCGGGCTGTATTCTCATGTTTCTCGGCATGATCATCTCTCAGCTGCCAAGCTTTTCTCCACAAAAAAAAACAGCCACAGCTAACGATAATACGTAACTGCAACTTGAAAATGAAGTGCCTTACATTTGTTTAGCTTGTTCCTCCGACACCATGGCAACAAAAGCATCCACCACTTGTGGATCAAACCAACGCGCTTTTTCCTCAACCAGCACCCGTAACGTATTAGTAACATCCAGCTTACAACTCACTCTTCCGGCAGTCATGACCTCAAACGCATCCACCACCGCAATAATTCTTGCCCCCAGCGGAATATTCTGACCGCCTATTCTATCCGGATAGCCATTGCCGTCAAATCTTTCATGATGATGCCTAACAATACCAGCAATATCTCGAAATACGGGAAGACTGAACAAAATATCAGCTCCCACGCTGGAATGGGCTTTAATTGTATTAGATTCCTCCGTTGTCAGTCTCTTATCCGAAATTAACAAATCAGAAGGAATAACCAGCTTACCAACATCATGCAACAGCGCCGCTCGCTTAATTCTTCTTACATCTTCGTCTGGCAAACACATTTTTCTGGCTAAATCGTTCGCTAAGGCACTGACCACTTCGGAATGTCCATGACTGTATGGATCTTTCATTTCAAACATATTTACGAGAATTTTTATCATCTGTAAATATTCGTCTTCTTTGCTACAATATTTTTTTAGCCGCTCCGATACATCAAACAGGAATTCAGCAACATACCCGCCGTTAATACCCAAAACAGGAACGATAATGCGCTCGGCATACCGTTTAGTTCCGCTAGACGTAACACATACTTCCGGTTGTACCGCCGGGTCGGTCTCTTCTTCTTCCGGTATGGCCCATACGTTATAACTGGTCTTCGCCCCGGAAAAACCAAATTGCTGAAAAAGGTCTTCAGCACCGTAAATTTCCGTTTTTCCTTCTTTCCCGGTTACGGCAAAACTACATGGAATTTGCCGCCAAGCGTAATTATATATTGCAATTTTCTTGCCTGCCATCAGCAACGAATGTTTAAGAAAAATAACATACATAATCAACGCACCTAACACCACTAGCAACATGATATAACCAACGGTCTGAAATTGTTCGTTGCGTACTAATGAGGTAAGAAAAGTATCCATCACCAGCATAAACACCAGTAATATCCCGAGGGATACTGCCAGTTGCCCATACCTTCCATTCATAATCGCACTCCCTCACAATATATTTCTAATTTATATTATGTATACTAGAGGAAAATGTTCCTTGTAAACGTCCGTCAAGCTTCGCTAGCACTCAGTAATCTGCTATAATTTAACTCGAGAGAACTATCACGCAGAAAAAGGATGCATCATGAGAATATTCGCCATTGCCGACACTCATTTATCAGGCAACCCAGCCAAAAAACCCATGTCCGTTTTCGGCTCACACTGGGAAAATCACTGGGAAAAAATTAAAACGGACTGGATGAGTCGTGTCACCGCACAGGATACCGTGCTCTTAGCCGGTGATATTTCCTGGGCTATGAAACTGGACGAAGCGCTCTTCGATCTAAATGAAATAGCCGAACTACCAGGAAACAAAATAATAACTAAAGGGAATCATGATTACTGGTGGCAAACAGTTGTAAAAATGACCGCTGCAGTAAATCATAGACTTACCTTTCTCCAAAACAGCTTTGTCGGCATTGACTCCTATGCCATATGCGGCAGCCGCGGCTGGATTTGCCCTGACGATCCCTATTTTAGTCCGTCTGACCGCTCCATCTACGAGCGGGAAGTCAGCCGGGTTAAAACATCATTATTGGCGGCTGAGGCCGCAGGATACAACCGTCTTATCCTTATGCTCCACTATCCCCCCTGCTATGCCAACCTTCCCAGCGGCTTTACCCAGCTTATGGATGAATTTAAAGTGGAACTATGCGTATTTGGTCATTTGCATGACGAAGCCATTAAAGATGCACCTACGCAAGGTACTTGCACCAACTATCACTTGGTGTCGGCAGACGCCCTTGACTTTAAACTAAAGCTTATTGTCTAGGCTATTAGCCGCTTTGCCAGCAATTTGCAATTGCTGGCAAAGCTTTGTATAATCAAACTAAAGTGCACCATCTGCCATAGGGAGAGGAAGATGATTTTTCATGCCTTCATTAGAAGCAAAAACGGAAGTCCTTAACCGGCTGCGCAACGTAAAGGGACATATCTCCGGCATAGAGCGTATGGTTGAAGAGGGACAGGAATGTTCGAATGTTTTGATTCAATTGTCGGCAATTCGGGCTTCTATCGAAAAAATCGGCATATACATTTTGGAAAATAATGCCGTAGAATGTCTGCTCAAGGACATGACCCCTGATTTTAAAGACAAAGAAAAAGTGGAACGAATCGTCAAGCAAATGCTTTCCTTTTTAAAGTAACCAAGTTATAGACCGACGGTCTTGCACCACACCAGTTGAAGGAGACGAGTATGCATCAATATCTTTTTTTCATTGGGGATTTTCCCATCCGTGCTTACGGACTTATTATCAGCCTGAGTATTATTTTAGCTACCAGCACAGCGTATTTTCTCGCGAAACAAGATGGCCGCTGGCACAACCACGTGGTAGACCTCGGCCTATATTGCGGCCTGGCTGGAATTATCGGCGCTAGAATTTGGGATGTTCTTTTTTTCGATTGGAGCTATTATAGCCATCACCTGCTGGAAATTCCCTATGTCTGGCAAGGCGGGATGTCCATTCAAGGCGGTGTAGTATTCGGCTTTTTAGCCGGTTATATCTACACAAGACGCTATGGCATAGATACCTGGGCGTTCGCAGATATCGTAGCCCCGGCTATCCTCATCGGTCAGGCGATCGGCCGCTCGGCGAACCTATTAAACGGCGACGCCTTTGGTCATCCTACCGGCAGCAGTTTTGGCCTCCTTTATCCGGCAACAACCCTGGCCCATCAGGTGTACGGCAATCAACCCCTATGGCCCGCCGAAGTATGGGAAGGTCAGCTTGATGTAATTCTCTTTGTTCTGTTGCTGCTATTTCGCACCACTAAGCACGCCAAGGGCCAAGCCTTTATCCTCTATGCCATACTCTATTCTACCTCCCGTTTCTTTCTGGAATATCTCCGGGGTGACTATGGAACTCTACTGTTTGGCTTAAAGTCCGCTCAATTAACCAGTCTGATAGTTATTGCCGCCGGGCTGCTAACCAATGCCAAAAAATGAAAATAGACTACGCTGGGAAATAATCGCTTCCCTAGCGTAGTCTATTTTCATTTCGTATTACGGCACTTGATTTTAGTTACTACCGCTCTGAGATTGGCTGCTTTTTTTCTGAACAAGTCCGAGGCATTGTAATCCAGCGGCGCAGAGAATCGAGAATAACGATAACCACCAGTACCAACATTATGCCTGTAATCGAGGACAATAAATAGTTGTGCGCCGGCATATAGATTCCAACGATATTTTGATACCCGGCGGCAAATGTGGTAAGGGCCATAAAAATCATCGGGCAGATTGTCACCCATACATACCGGGCTTTACCCATACGAAACAGCATGGTTGTTCCCACAGCCAGCGTAAGCGTACCTAGCAGCTGATTAGAAACACCGAACAGTGGCCAAATTGTGGAAATAGTCCCTTGCAAAACCAAGAAACCCCAAGCTCCGCATATCAGCGCACTGGTCAAAATAATTCCAGGCCACCAACGGGTATTTTTCAACGGTTTATATATTACCCCGCCCATTTCCTGCAAAAGGTACCGTCCCACCCGGGTTCCGGCATCAATGATGGTGAGAATAAACAAGGCTTCAAACATAATGCAGAAGTGATACCAAAACGACATTAACGACTTCATACCGGGAATATTTGAAAAAATATGGGCCATACCAACAGCAAGAGAAACCGCCCCACCCGGACGGGCTGCAATATCCTCGCCAACCATTTGCGCTAATGCGGGAAGATCATGGACCTCAAGCCCTAATTTGGCGAATACGGCGGCACTGGTATTAATCGCAAAATAGTCACCGGGTTGCAAACTAGTAGCCGCAATTAAAGCCATCAAAGCTACAAAGCTTTCCACAAGCATCGCACCATAACCAATAGGCAGAATATCCTGTTCGTTTGTCAACATCTTAGGTGTGGTACCTGTACTAATTAACGCGTGGAAACCGGAAAATGCGCCGCAGGCCACCGTTATAAACACATAGGGCCATACAGGGCCGCCAATAATTGGACCGCCACCACCAACATACTGCGTTATTGCCGGCATCTGAATATCAGGTCTGACCAAAATAATGCCTAAAGTCAAAGCGGCAATAGTACCAATCTTCATATACGTGCTAAGATAATCGCGAGGTGCTAATAACAGCCATACGGGTAAAGCTGCGGCAAAAAAACCATAAACAGCCAACATAATGGATAATTGCCTTAAACTGAAAGTAAAATACGGTGCCAAAGACGAGTGTTGTACCCACGAACCAGCAAAGACACCGGCGAGAATGAGAATAACGCCAATCACCGAAGCTTCCCTAATTTGTCCGGGACGCAGCCACCGAAGGTAAATGCCAATAAAAATAGCAATAGGAATAGTAACGGCTACGGTAAAGGTTCCCCACGGGCTGTTAAACAAGGCATTAGCCACTACCACAGCCATACCTGCCATAGTCAGTACAAGTAAGAATAATACCGCAATGGACGCGCAAAAACCGGAAAGATTACCGATTTCTTTTTTTGCAATTTGCCCTACGGAAAGCCCGTCATGGCGTACAGAAGCAAACAGGATTACCAAGTCATGAACGGCTCCAGCCACTACTGCACCGATAAGAATCCACAAAGTGCCGGGTAAAAAACCGAATTGAGCGGCAAGTACAGGTCCCACCAGTGGCCCCGCACCGGCAATTGCAGCGAAATGATGCCCGAAAGTGACCCATTTATTAGTTGGAACATAATCACGCCCGTCATTGTAGGCAACAGCCGGCGTCGTCCGATCTCGGTCAAAAGTTAAAACCTTGGCTGCAATAAAAGAACCATAAATCCGATAAGCAAAAATCAACCAAAGTGCCGCTATGATGACCAAATAGATGGCATTCACAAAATAGCCTCCTTTTGTTTAATATTTGTAATTGTCACTCTATTTTAATTATACAATTTTTTTGCTGCTTATAACACAAATACTTGTCATTATATTAAATTGCCAGCCATAAAGAACTATATACCCACCAATAGAAATCGTTAAAAAATTATAGATTTCCAGCTTAAAATATCAAGAGGCTAGCTGCGGTTAGCATAGCAATATAAGCAGCCTCCCGCGCACGCCTTGTCATAGCCGCCAATATCGATACTCTTATGGCATAGACAAGAGCGCCGCTGTCCTTGCTTCTCCAGTAGATATCCGTCAATACACCGTCCGCCAGCCAGCCCCGGCACGCGCTCCACTAACCAAGACGCACAAGCATACAGCATAAACCCGTAGCTTGACGCAATATCCACCATTAAAGAAAAAAACCTCTCTTGCAACATATCATTTAAAGGAACATTATCTATTCCGGCCACCCGCAACCGTCTTGTTACATGCCCGTACATTTCCACATACGATGTGGTTATGCGGGCATTTTGCATGCCTAAACGGGACAAATCACGACACAGCATCGAAAACGCCTCCAGTCTGGCCCGTCCGGGTTTATTGGGGTTGGCGGCTATTTCTCCCCTCGTGGAAATAAGTACCGGATCAAACCGGATATTAAACTGTTCCGGACGGTATACAGCCAGCAATTTTTCCAAAGTCTGCAAACTGTAGCTATAGTCCGGCACTTGGGGCTCTATCGTTTTTGCATAGTTATTAATTGTAAACTGAAAATACAAATTGTAATCTTCAAGTCGTCCGGGAGCTTGAACAACCTGAGAATAATCCTTGCTCCACAAAACAAGGGTATGCACATTTTCCGGCCTTACATCGACAACAGTACACTTGTCCTGAAAGCGGGGATTGGCTACCACGACTTGCCCCTCCTTCAACACCTGTTGCAGCCAGCCGTAATAAAACTGCGGCAGATCCGTACGTCTTGAAGCCGATAAAATTATCTTTCGCGCCATTCCCAAACCCTCCTACGCTAATTTTCCCAAACCTCCCTCTTATAAACCGAGCCGGGAGCTTGCTTCCACCAATTTCCGTAGAACGTTACCGCTCCTTATGCTATAATTATCGATTGTTAGAGTAAAGGGGTGATAATTATGGATTCTTTGTCGCACGCAATGTTAGGCATAGCAGTTGCAGGACTTTCCGGGCATATGCCTTCTATCGGAGATCCTGTGTATATAGCCTCAGTACTTGGTTCGCAAGCTCCTGATTTTGATTTAGTTGCCCAAGTACATGGCAATATGGCGTATTTGCGCCAACACCGTTTCTTTTCCCATTCCCTTCCGGGAATTGGGCTGTTAGCGTTAGCCATCGCCGGCGGACTGTCGCTATATTTCGGTTCCACAATTTTCGTCCAAGCTCTCTTTTGGGCATTCGCCGGTGGGTTGTCTCACATTCTTATTGATTATTTTAATACACACGGAGTAGCCTTATTATGGCCCTTTAAACGGGACCGCAAAAGCACCCCGCTGTTAAATGTGTTCGACCCTATTATGTTGCTCCTTATGGTAATTCCCTACGTTTATTCTTTGCCCATGCGTCTTGTCTCTCTTGCCACATTTGGAGCGATCTCAAGTTATCTAATTCTTCGTTATTTGCTGCGCCGCCGTGCCAGTGCTTGGATCAAAGAACATTTTAGCAACCACACAATTATAAAAATGTGGATTATGCCTTCCTTACGGCATCTATTTTACTGGGACTTTGTTATTGAAACCACAGACCGGGTATTCAATGGTCGCCGCGGTATACTCCATCCGACAATATCCATAAGCGCCGACTTGCAAAAACCCAAAGGGTTTTCGACCTTGACCCAAAAAGCCCAGCAAACAGGACTGGGACAATTCTTCAACCTTTTCACGCCCTACAGCTTCTTTGAAGAACAGGCGGAGAATGACTTGGTCAGAGTTCGTATTTATGACTTGCGCTATTACGCAAACCAACAGTTTATTCATAGCGCGACAATTGTATTTGACCAACAAGAAACTCCGAATGAATGTTATCTTCACTCTATGGGGCGAACCCTGAAGATTGCTGTATAACAAGCTTTTTCGGTCCATTACAACTACCAGTAAATTGCCGCTTGCACGGCATTCGCTGGTAGTTGTATAATATACCCACACCCCTCCCCCCAGGGGAGGAATGAAGGGAGTACTTTTCTATGGTTAAAATTCTCCGACCCTATCTGTTTTGGATTTTGCTGATATTTTTATCGGTTGGCTATTTTTATCCTGCTGTGGGCCTGCTGGCTTTGATTTGCATGCTCGCCCCGGTTATTCTCGCTCCGTTTAAAGGACGCTTTTGGTGTGGCAACTGTTGCCCCCGAGGCAGCTTCTATGATGAAGTCATGGCTAAGCTTTCTCCTCAAAAGCCTATCCCAAAAGTATTTCGCAGTTCTTTTATGCGTATTACTGCCCTTCTCACTCTCATAAGTGTTTTTACCATACAAATGATATACGCCTGGGGAGACCTTTCTGCTATGGGCTTGGTTTTTCTCCGTATTATTTTTATCACTACACTGGTTGGTATCGGTTTAGGATTATTATACCATCACCGGACTTGGTGCGCATTTTGCCCTATGGGTACTTTAGCCAGTTGGCTAAGCTCCAAACGCAGTAAACCACTCCAGGTAAGCGCCAATTGTGTAAATTGCAAATTATGTACCAAGGCTTGCCCTTTCGCTCTTGAGCCTTACAATGCCAAAGGTACAGATACCGGTTTTCTTCACGGCGATTGCTTAAAATGCAACCGCTGCTCTACACTCGGCAAGGTTTAGTCTTCTTCTTGAGATATTTAGCGAAAACTGCATCTAACGAGCAATGGACAAAGGCCTAAAGCACGCAGCAGCGGGTTTTAGGCCTTTCTATATAAACTTATGATTCCTGTTTCACAATGCGCATTTTAGCGACTTAACTCTAAGCTCTTATTGACATCTACTTTTTTCAAACTCCTCTTTCACATTCTTAATTAATGTTGAACTATTAAATAGTTCTAATGCTGAATAAGCAAATGCTCTAATAGTCATTAACATTTTCGTCTTAGCTTCAGCACTATTAGCATACTCTAAAAACTTCACTTATATTCAAACCCAGCCTTTTTCAAATTTTTGTGCATTAACTCAATAAGCTGAGAATTAAGTACTAAATCATCATAAGAATTTTCAAACTGCTTAATATCAAGTTTAGCACCCGTCATAAGTGCTGCCCCTTTAGCACAATTCTTCACTTTTTCAGAAACCTGAGTCAAATAACTCCTTTTTTCTGAGCGTACATAAAATTGGCAAGTACACCTTTCAGGAATAATATTGGGAGCTTCTCCTCCCTCCGTAATAATGCCATGGATACGTACATCCGGTTTTAACTGCTGTCGTAACGCATTAATTCCCGCAAAGGTCAAGTTAATTGCATCTAAAGCGTTAATGCCTTCATGCGGATATGCCGCTGCGTGACTGGCTTTTCCTTTAAACTCAAACCCCCAGGAATCCATCGCCAATGCTTTCGCTTTCAAATTAGTGGTCTCACATAAATGCATTTGAAAAACTGCATCAATATCATCGAAAGCACCCTTATTAACCAAATCAATTTTTCTTCCTATGGTTTCTTCTGCAGGGGTTCCTAAAACAACTACTTTTCCAGTAAAAACCTCTTTTATTTTTGATAAAGCCAAAGCAGCTCCCACCGTACTTCCGGCAATCCAATTATGTCCACAAGTATGGGCTGCTTTCTTTTCTTCCCCACAATATGGCAAAGCATCATATTCGGCCAAAAAAGCAATCGTTATGCCATCATCATCGCCCAACTCAGCTCTAAAAGCTGTTTGTACTCCCAAATAAGGATATTGTACTTTAAATCCATTTTCTAATAATATATTAACCAGATATTGCGAAGAAAGATATTCTTCATCCCCTAATTCGGGATGTTCGAAAATATAATCGCTAATCCCTTCCAATTTCTCTTTTAGCTCTAGGACAACGCTATCTACTTGTTTTTCCATATCCTCCATCTATTTCACCCCTGAAACTAAATAATCTTTTTTATTCTATTTGCATAGTATCCGGTTTAGTCTCCAGAGTATAGCCGTCTATATACCCTTGGCTATATAGACGGCTGTCGGCAGACCGTCTGATTTTAACAGGACCGGCCTCCTTGGGATGGTAACTCTCATATACAGCAACCACATCCTGATCTTTGACCAGAATAAGTCCCCATTGATTTTTTTCCACTTGTTCCTCAAACTTTTTATGTAAGCCGTCCAAAAAACCCTTGATATAGTCATTGGCCAGTGCCACTCCTTTGGCCCGGTCTTGTCCCGCCCGAATCTCTTTTGCCTTGTAGGTAATAACCCGAAAAGCAAATAGATATACTTCCCGGGCTACTGCAGTATCTTCCTGCCGACCAATAAAGCATAATTTGCTGATACCGTTTTTTTTGAAATATACAGAGTAACACCGAAAGTTATCAGCGATAATCGCCGATAATACGCCGGCATACCAGGGACGCCTTTGAAATTCGGCAACCGCCGCTTCCTTCACCTTGCCGTTTTCCTGCTTGCCGTCTAAATCAGCCATTGTCAGCTTATGCTTAGCCAATAATTCCTGCGCCTTTAAAATCGAAGCCTCCGCCTCGTTAGAAAAAGAACTGCCAGCCTTAGCCAGCAGCTTACGAATTTTATCAACGATTTTTTCTTGATTCATAATGCTGTTTCCTCTGCCGGACTGTCGGTAATAGTCCTAGTATAGCGGAAGTCACGGAAAAAGAAAACTCTTGACTTTAAAATATTATTTTTTGTCGTTTTTCTTTGGTTCAATGCTGCATATTTCATTATTGTTCAAAAGTGCGAGCAAGCCTATATTGCTGTCGTGATGATTACTACCGCAAACCTCACATGGACGGCTAGGGTCGACCACATACTTCGGCTCGGTATAAACAGTAAATTTTCCTTCATAGTTACGCAATATGGTTTTACCCGAATTCTGCGAAACCAAATACTGCGGCATCACCGGAATTTTTCCGCCGCCTCCGGGCGCATCAATTACATAAGTTGGAACCGCCAGCCCCGAAGTATGCCCGCGCATGTATTCAATAGCCTGAATACCCGAACTGACCGGTGTTCTAAAATGCTGTATTCCCATGGACATATCGCATTGATAAATATAATACGGTTTAACCCTGATTTTCAATAGCTGCTGCATTAATCGCTTCAATAATTCCGGACAATCATTAACGCTCTTTAACAATACCGTCTGATTGCCCAGCGGTACTCCGGCATCGGCCAGCCTTTCGCAAGCTTCCCGGGCCGCCGAGGTAATTTCATTGGGGTGATTAAAGTGAACGTTGACATACACCGGATGGTACCGTTTTAAAATATTGCAAAGCTCAGGCGTAACACGCTGCGGCAGTACCACTGGGGCTCGGCTGCCAAAACGGATAATCTCAACATGGGGAATTTGCCGCAATTCTTTAAGCACATATTCGATTAACTCATCACTGATTAAAAAGGCGTCACCACCCGACAAAATAACATCACGAACCACCGGAGTTTCACGAATGTACTGGATGCAGCGGTCAATTTCCGCTTTCGTGCGCGAATGATCGCAAGCACCAGCTAAACGCCGTCTGGTACAATGGCGGCAATACATAGCACATTGGTCGGTAAGTAACACCAGCACCCGGTCCGGATAACGATGCGTTAGCCCAGGTACCGGCGAATCAGCATCTTCGTGCAAAGGATCAGCCATGTCAGACGAACCGAAATCTAATTCTGCCGCCGTCGGTATTGCCTGCTTGCGTATCGGGCAATGGGGATTATCTAGATCAATCAATGAGGCATAATATGGAGTAATTGCCATGCGAAACGTTTTTAAACAATTGCTAACGCCTTCTACTTCTTCCGCAGTTAACGGAATAATCTGCTGCAGTGTTTCAATCGAGGTAATCCGGTTGGCAACCTGCCAGCGCCAATCTTGCCATTGTTCTTCGGTAACATTAGCCCACAAAGGGATATCACGATAATTTCTCATTTGCATGCATCTCCCAAAAATAATAGTATAGTAAAAAACCGAGGACGGTTAGCCCTATGCAGAGTTTACTTATTTTAACGAGTCAAGCCCAAAATTCCCCTGGCTTCCTCCGGTGTGGCAACTTTCCGACCCATTTCACCCGCCAATCGTGCAATACGTTCTACCAGTTGGGCGTTACTGTCCGCTAACACACCTTTCCCATAATATACATTATCTTCAAATCCAACCCGGATATGTCCGCCCATAACAATAGCCATCATGGCAAGAGGCAGTTCAAAACGCCCGATCCCCGCCACCGACCAGGTGCTGCCGGCAGGCAGAGAATCCACTAAATGTACCAAGTGCCTTGCCTCTCCGGGGATTCCGCCTGGCACACCCATAACAAAATCGAAATGCAAGGGTGTCCGTAAAATGCCCTTTTTGACCAGCATTAGAGCCGTTTGAATCATCCCTACGTCAAACACTTCGATTTCCGGCTTTATACCCCGTTCCGACATCATTTTAGCAAATTCTTCGACCATCGGAATCGAGTTGGAAAATATCTCACTGCCGAAATTAACCGTTCCGGTAGTAAGTGTAGCCATTTCCGGCGTCAATTCCAGCGGCCGTAACCGCTCCTTGGCCGTCATCCAAGCGGCGCCGCCGGTGGAAGCTTGAATAATTATATTGCTTTTCTTTTTTATCAGTTCCATGGTCTTTTCAAACACGGCTTTGGACTGCGTAGCCTCACCGGCAGCATCCCTCACATGAAGGTGAATAATAGACGCCCCTTTTTCGGCGCACTTGGCCGCTTCATCGGCAATTTCCTCCGGCGTGACCGGAAGAGCCGGATTATCCTTGCGGGAAGTTTCCGCACCAACCGGTGCTACTGTTATAATCAAACTATCCATGGTTTCACCTCCGTTGCTTTTCCATAGGAACTACACAAGTTCCGCTGGCCTTACATACCACGACAGGCTCTGTTAGTACCAAAGCCGCGGATTCATGCGACGCATTTTTATCTAAAGAAATTACTTTCGTCGCAACAAATTCCATCCGACGAGAAGTTTTTCCCGTCTTCACGATACTACCACGTGCCTCAATAAAATCACCCGCAAAAACCGGGGCTTTAAATTCAACATTGTCATAGGCAACAAAAAGCCCTTCATCTCCATCCAGGCGAATAAGCAACTCTGTCGCTACATCACCAAACAAATCCAACATACGAGAACCGTTGACCAACCCACCCGCGTAGTGAGCATCATGCTCGCTCATTCGTATACGAATTAAAGCTTCTTCCATTACAATCACTCCAATATATTCATATTATTCTTATATTGTTGGACCAGAAAAGAGGCCACATGCTCCGCATAAGTATTGGGACCAAAACCAGCGTCATAGCCCAGTTCCTTCGCCAACTCGTGCGTAATTCTCGGCCCGCCCACCACTAATGTGATTTTATCCCGCAAACCTTCAGCCTCCAACATATCTGCTAACTTAGTCAGATTCGTAATATGAATATTTTTTTGCGTTACCACCTGAGAAACCAGAATGGCATCAGCCTCCATCTCACTGGCTTTACGAACCAGTTCCTCACACTCCACTTGCGCCCCCATATTGACGGCATTAATTTCATGGTAACTTTCCAAACCCTTATGCCCGTTAAATCCCTTCATATTCATAATGGCATCAATGCCCACTGTATGGGCATCACTTTCGATACAAGCCCCGACTACATTAAGCTTTCGCTGTATCTTTTGCTGAATAAATTCGTCGATTTCTTTTTTAGACAATACCTCAAGAGTAACCTCTGGTACAACAATTTTGGTCATATCCACCGTATTCTTACATTTTGCATAAATAACAAAATAGCTGAAAGTATCACTGATGGCTTCAGCATGAACCACCGCAGCCTCTTCTAACCCCATATCGGAAACCAATTGCCGGGCCGCTTCTTTTGCCGCGCCGCTGAATGCAACCGGAAGGGTAAAAGAAAGCTGCACCATGCCGTCGCCCAAGGTATCGCCATACGGCCTGACATTTGTTATATCCATCATTGTCTTTTTCCTCCTTGGAGCATTAGCGGAATAAACGGATTCAGATAGTCCGGTGCCTTTACAATAACCCCATCCAGACCTTTACCGCCTTCCGGCTTGCGGGCTATCTCGGCAAAAGACCCTTGAGCAATCGCTTCCATTAGCCCCATATCGGCTATTTGTTTTAAGAAATCAACCGCTTTTTCCAATACTTCACTGGCCCTCTTTTGAATAAAACCTTCCGGCTGAAAACAAATTTCATCCGATAGATCCTTCATGGTACTAAAAACATAGCGTGCCGCCTGGATACTTAAAAAACGGTCCTGGATATGAGGCGTATGAATCGCTTCTGTCATCATTCCCAGAAGATGAATACTTTGCCCGGTCATAACCGAACATACATTAAACAGCGTATCCTGTACATGACCTTTGAAAATATTTCCAGTCATATATTTGGTCGGAGGCATATATTTTATCGGACTATCCGGAAATACTTCCCGGACCAGTTGGGCCTGTGCCACCTCATAGAGAAAACCATTCGGCGTATTAGGATCGATTTCAAAGGCATGCCCCAGTCCGAGCTGTTCAGATACCATACCGCTCCGAAATGCAAATTGTTCATTAATTAGTTCAGATGCCAACACCGTATGTGCCGCTTCAATTGCATCGGCGGTAGTCAAATAATTATCTTCCCCTGTATTAATAATAATCCCGGCATAGCCGTTTATCAGGCGGGAAAAGAACTGGTCCACAAAAGTTCTCTTCATATTAATGTCGCGAAAAATAATGCCATACATCGAATCGTTGAGCATAACATCCAATCTTTCCAACGCGCCCATTGCGGCAATCTCAGGCATACATAACCCCGAACAATAATTTGTCAGATATACATACCTGTTGATTTCCTTGCTAACCGAGTCAAGAGCCTCACGCAAAATCTTAAAATTAGCTTGTGTGGCGTACGTTCCTCCAAAGCCGGTAGTCGTCGGCCCATACGGAACATAATCCAGTAAACTTTGGCCAGTAGTCCGGATAACCGCGATAATATCCGCTCCCTGCCGGGCGGCTGCCTGAGCCTGCACCGCATCCTCATACACGTTGCCGGTAGCTACAATAACATATAGCATGGGTTCCCGGCCCTTCCCAAGCTCACCGATTAGGCTACTACGTTCCTGCCGGCGCGCCCGTATTTTCTCCAGTGCCTGCTCAGCATAAGCATAAGCCCTGTCGATTATGGCTTTTTCTTCCGCCAGCGGCAACTTGGTAAGAACTATATTGCCCGCCGCTACTTCCTCGGCAATTTGCTGGGGCGTTTGATTTAACTGAATGACTGCGTTTATCATCCAAAATAGAACACCTTTCCCCAGCATACCTGCCTGACAAAGTTTATCTATAACTACATTGACAAGCGGGATATCGTTCGAGTCCACTCCGTCAATTCCTAATAACCGCAATACAGTACGTTCCACACTGACTGTTGTGTGCGCGTCAATATGCTGCTGCACCTGGCCTACAATTGCGGCAGCCAATCTACGGCCTTCCGCAATGCTGTTTTGATTTAAGTTCAACTTACCCAACATCTTCCCCCACCCTCTTTAAAAGCGTATTGCCTCTAAGCATATAGTTTTTCCCTCATAATATCAGCAACCGGAATGGGATGTAACGCTTCCCCCATTTCCCTGAGTAACGTGTCGGGTTCCAGTCCTTCTCCTCCGGGAAACGTCGGATTTATGGTCACTCCTAACAGCTCTATAGGTTGACGGACGTAAAATTGCACTCCCTTTAGCATCAGCCGTCGCCATGTCGCAGCAGGTAAAAATAGCTTACTGCCGTTGTCAAGAATTACCACAGGCGTATTTCCCGCCTTTACCAAAGCTTCTCCTAAGCCTTCCCCGATTGCCCCTTTCAGTATCAAGACCTTCCTTGGTTCGGAAAGCAGCTTCTGCCACTCCTTTTCACTGAGAAGAAGTGTCGTAAGAGCGGCTTTTGTATTTCCACTTTCATTTATAAAAATGGCTTTTTCTTGGTATTGCTGCGCCAAAACTTGATACTTAGCCTCGCATTTCGGCAACGTAAGTTGCTCAACCCGGGCCTGCGTCCTATTAACCAGTTCTTGGAGGTTACGGCTTAGAGTTGCACCAGTAGCTAAAATTACCTGGCGACTAACCGCCGGATCTGCGGCTGATTGTCTGTCAAAAGCACCGTCAATCAGCATGCAGTCTGCCCCCCACCCCTTTACACTGTCCCACAGCTCCCGGAGCTGGCTGTTTTTACTTGGCCCGGCCAGAACAACGTTAGCGTTTTCCTTGGCTTTTACAATAACAATTTTGCCCATCGAAGTAGTAACTTCCGTATCTTGGAGATGCTCCCATTTGGCCCAATCTACAATAGCTTTTTCCGCAGTGGCCACTAGCGTTCCCGGCAGAACAACCACGGGTGGTTTCTTTAAATTCGTAAGCGCGTCAAAGCTTTCCCCGTCCCGGCCAATCGAAGTTAACCCCATTACCCTATTTTCCGCATAAAGCATATTCTGAATATAATTCATCGTGACGGTTTTACCCACATTTTTCGCCATACCAACCACGGTTAATACTGTCGGCGGAGTCTTAAATACCCTTTTCCAAGTCAACATAGAAACTTACTCATACAACTTGCGGAAGGTAGTCATCAAACTTTCATCTTCCCGCAGCGTCTGAAGCACAAACGCCGCGTGTCCTTTACAATATCCATTACCAATTAGCAAACTTACATCCTTGCCTATCCCTTCCGCACCTAACGCCGCATTCGTAAAGCTTGTTGCCATACTGAAGAAATAGACCATTCCGCCGTCTTTTGCCGCCATAATCGAGCCTATTTCCGTGCCCACGCCTTTTGGCCTCATAAACACACAACATGCCCGCCTTACCACCACCTCCGATCACTAGAACACTTTGACCGGGACGCACCAAATTTGCCGTTTGGGCCGGTGCGCCCGCCACATCTAAAATCGACAACGCCAATTTTGGTGCCATATCCTTTGGCAGCACAGAGTAAATTCCACTGCTGAACAACACGGCTTCAGCATCCACTGCCACCTGTTCTTTTTCCATATAAATTTCTTTGATTTTATGAATTTTAAGTGGGGTAAGCGCCAATGACACCAGCGTTGCAATACAATCACCGACTTTAATCGGTGTTTTCCCGGACCATTTTGGCCCTATGGCTGCTACTTTACCAATCAGCATGCCGCCAGAACCGGTAACCGGGTTATGGTGCTTGCCCCGTTGCGCGACAATTCCCAGAATAATCTTTTCCATAGCGGCGACATCGTGGTTCGCCTCTTTTTTTATTTGCGTAAAACTGGCGGAATCTATATTTAATGTATCTACTTCTATGAGAAGTTCGTTGTCATATATTTCCATGTCATTATCCAGTTTCCAGGCTGCCTGCGGCAAAGTCCCAACCGGTTCCAACACCCGGTGAGTTCCAAAAATGCATCCTTCTTTCATGTTCTATACGCCCCCTATTTCGTGTTATTCTAAAATTACTATATCATGTGTAAAGCAATATATCATTCGACATTCCGTATAAGGATACACTAAAATTTTGTACGCAACGTATAAACAAACCTATATGCTTTCCTGCTCTTATTTTCCCTATAAATAACACACGTATGAGTCGTCATAATGATTTAGGGAGGGGAAGGTAAACCACCTCCCCCTCCCTAAATGAACAGGACCCTTAATAGTCATGCGAACTTAAGTCAACTTCTTTCAACGGTATCAGCTTGGTCTTGTGTGTAATCTTATACCATAAATAAAACGCAGCAATAACCGGTATTCCAATGTAAGTGGCCATCGCACCGTTCCAGTCAACAGCCTCCCCGGTAAAAGCTCCATAGTTCTGACCAATCATAACTACGAAACAGAGAAGAAATGCAAATATCGGCCCAAAGGGAAACCATTTTGCCCGATATTTCAGCGTGCTTACATCTTTCCCTTGGGCATGAAACGCCCGACGAAAACGATAATGACACAATGCAATTCCCAACCACACAACAAAGCCGGTCATACCTGATAAATTCAGAAGCCAAGTATAAGCCGTACCTTCACCCACCAGTGAGGTTAAAAAAGCTAAGAACCCAAATACAGTAGTAATAATGAGGGCATTAGCCGGTACCCCGCGTTTATTCACACGGGCAAAAATAGACGGGGCTTTCCCCTCTTTTGCCAGCGCATACAGCATTCTGGTGGATGCATATAACCCTGAATTGCCGCAGGATAACACCGAGGTAAGAATAACCAGATTCATCAGAGACGCCGCTGCCACAAATCCCGCTCTCTCGAATACCAACGTAAAGGGGCTTACGGCTACACTTTCCACATCCGTCTTAAGCAGATTATCATCGGTGTATGGCAGCAGGAAACCAATAACAATCATTGCGCCAATATAAAAGAGCAGAATACGCCAAAACACAGTATTAATAGCTTTGGGTACATTTTTTTCCGGATTTTCACTTTCCCCGGCGGCGATTCCCACCAGTTCCGTCCCTTGAAAAGAAAAAGCGGCAATCATAAAAATACCAATAAGCGATCCTATGCCTCCGACAAACGGAGCCTCACCCGTCGTCCAATTGCTAAAACCTGGTGCTTTCCCTCCTATCAGCCCAAAGATCATCAAAGCCCCTACAATTAAAAAGATAACCACCAGAGATACTTTAATACCCGCAAACCAATACTCGCTTTCTCCATACGCCTTTGTTGATAAATAATTCAGTCCGAATATTACCATCAAAAACAGGGCACTCCAGACAATAGCCGGAGTATCCGGAAACCAAAATTTCATAATCAACGCCCCGGCTACTATTTCGACCGCCAGCGTTATCGCCCAGTTGAGCCAGTAGTTCCAGCCTATAGCAAACCCTAAAGCCGGGTCTACATACCGGGTTGCATAAGTACCAAAGGAACCCGATACCGGAAAGTGAGTCGCCATCTCGCCTAAGCTAGTCATAATAAAATATACCATTAGACCGATAACACCATACGCCACCAACGCCCCGCCAGGTCCTGCGGTACTAACCGATGCGCCGCTGGCAAGAAACAACCCGGTCCCGATCGCACCGCCAATCGCAATCATATTCATGTGCCGTGCCAGCAAACTACGCTTAAGCTTTTCCTTTTCGGGCAATGCGTCCTGTACCATTTTCCCCTTTTCTAAACCTGTCTCCATTTTATTTCCTCCTTTATTTATCGGGTTCGCACAACCTACTCCTCATTATTATAAAGCACAAAGGGCGCACATGATAACAAAAAAGACAAAGCAATCTGCTATTTCTTTCGAAATAACCGTAAAGACTGCTTTGTCTTTTATGTAAAAAGTGCAAAATGTATTATCTTTGAATGTACTATATCATAGGGGGAAAGATTTATCACTCTCCATCGTGTACAAAATTCGACCGCTAAAAATATACGTGATGTATAACTTTGTCTGTCGAAAGCTAGCAGTGCTCCCCTTATTACCATTTACCCCCGCCTCTATGATTTTTTATTTACAGGAAAAAACTCTTTTTGCTAGAAAGGTATTATATCCAAAAGTACCAGTCTACTATATTGCCGGTATTTATAAGAATTATACCTAGGGGACAAGGAGCTTTTTTCTATGAGTATTAATGTACATGATGCGATGAATTTGTCCGTTTTTCGGGATTGTGAGCTTCTGGCCGGCACTCACGGAATGGATAACATCATATATTGGGTAAATATTCTCGAATTATTGGATGATGTAAGCTTATTGCATGAAGGAGACCTTTTAATTACCTCTGCCTTCAATTTAGAAAACGATCCCCAAACCATGGACAACCTGATTCCCTATTTATCTGATATCCGCCTTGCCGCCATCGCTATTCAGACAGGTTACTATCTGGACGAAATACCACAAAAAATAATTGACCAATGCAATCATTACAATCTGCCCCTAATTCGCTTACCCAAATCTGCCAGTTTCAGTGAAATAACCAAAGCCGTGCTAAAACAAGTTATTAACAAACAAATTATCATGCTCGAATACGCCCAGCAAGTTAACGCCCAATTTACTCAGGTAATACTGGAAAGCAGCGGATTATCAAAAATTGCCCGGGTACTTTCGGAAATCATACATTGCCCTGTCCGGATTTTAGATAACGATTTTAACCTATTATCATTCCATGGCATGGAGGAAAATTCCTGTTTAATTCTTCCTGAACAATTACAGGAAGAATATCTCTATTTGAAAAAAAATAATCTCTTCGATTGTTGCCATAGCCGCGGACCTATTACTATCTCCTGCTCGGAAAATCCCGATGTACCGTTTCAGTGGATTGCTCCTTTGAACGCAGGCAATAAAATATTAGGATATGTAACCGCTGTTCCCATAGAAACCAACCTTTCTGAAATAGATTTATGCGCTTTCTCCTCCGCGGCTACCGTCAGCGCACTGGAAATGATTAAAGAAATGGCAATTCTCGAAACAGAACAAAAAATCAGCGGCGATTTTCTTAGCGATCTCATCGAGGGAAATAATCAATCCCGCCCACGTCTATATCGTCAAGCCCAACATCTTGGCTTTAACAAAAATATGAACTATACTGCACTCGTTATCAGCATTGATAATTTTGCCTCCCTGAACGATTCAAAAACCGACTACGAAATACAGGAAACCAAGCGAAGGCTCTTCTCCTTATTGTATTTCCATACTTGTACCCAAACGCAGCATCGGATCGTGTTAAGTCAGCAAAACGATTATTTCACTCTGCTTTTGCAAGTAGCTCCCCAGCACAGTACCCAGGATATAGAGAAAATCGCCCGCACCCTCCAAGAAAAAACCACCGCCAAAATGGATCTTTCCATTTCCATAGGGATAGGCAAAAGCTACCCTGACTTATTTCAGGTCCCGGAAAGCTTCCGTGAGGCAACGCAAGCATTACAAATGGGTAAGGTGTTGCACAAAAAGAGTAGTATTATCAGCTATGAACAGCTAGGTATCTACAGCCTGTTACTGGGTTCAAACAATCTCACCGAACTACGAAAATTTTACAACACCACCATAGGCTTATTAGCCACCCACGATGCCCAGCATAAGGCGGAGTTGGTTAAAACACTGGATTATTTTATCAAAAACAACGGCGAACTCCAGCGAACGGCAGACGCCCTTTTTATCCATCGCCATACACTTAAATATCGCATGCAGAGAATCCACGAAATATCTAAGTGCAACCCTTACTCCTATCAGGATCGCTTCCATCTTCAACTTGGCCTGATCATCGCCAACCTGCTTGCATCAACCGACAAAACAGAGGATACTATTCACTAATGTACCGCTCCGTGAAAAACGTCCATTGCCAGTAAAGCCTCCTATTGTAGGATAACTACAATAGGAGGCTTTACGCATGTCAAGAAAATATACTCGCAGTGAAATAATGGAGAAAAGTGGAAAAAAGAGGATATTTGTAATTTTTTATCGAATGAAATAGCATATGCAAACGATCTTTTTCCAATATTTTTCTTCTTAGGAGGGGTAATCATGCTACTCAATTCCATTAAGTACAAAATTGTATGCGCTATGATTCTAACAGGAATAATTGGGGCTCTCGTGGTCGGCGGCTATAATATCTACCGGAATATAGAAGATAACAATAAGGAAATAGAGCAATACCGCAATACTTTATATCAAAATTTCGACCGTAATATGAAATCACAAGTAGAACTTGCCGTAAGTTTAACGCAAGGCATTTATGAACAGCAGCAAAAAGGATTCTTGACGGAAGTCGATGCCAAAAAAAGAGCTGCCGATATAATTAGAACTCTTCGTTTTGATAATGGCAATTACTTGTGGATTGATACTACAGAAGGAATTAATGTGGTTCTTTTGGGACGGGATCAGGAAGGAAAATCCCGCTATGACGCAAAAGATTCCCAAGGCTTTGCTTTTATTCAGGGTTTGATTTCTAACGGTATGAATCCGGGCGGCGGTTATACCGACTATTGGTTTCCTAAACCTAACCAAACCGAGCCACTTCCTAAACGGGCCTATACCTTGCTTTTCCAGCCTTATAAATGGGTTATCGGAACCGGAAATTGGACCGATGACATGGATGCCTTGGTAGCTCAAAGAGCGCAAGAACTCTCCTCTCAATTGCGAGTCAAAATTATGATAGGACTTCTATTTTTACTGCTTAGTATTGTTTTATCCGCTTTGTTGGCTTTGTATTTAGGCACTTCCCTTTCCCGTCCCATGCTTAAAGTCAAAGACCATATTATCGGCATGTCGGAAGGTAATTTTACTACAGATATTGAGCCTTCCTTTTTAAAACAAAGGGATGAGTTCGGCACAATTGCGCAAGCCCTTGACCGGCTAAATAAAAACATGCGTAATATTGTAAGTAATATTATGCGTTCATCCGAACAAGTGGCCGCGTCTTCCGAACAACTTACCTCCAGCGCGGAACAGACTGCCCAGGCAGCTACTCAAGTAGCCGGTGTTATTACGGTGGTGGCCCAAGGCGCCCAAAAGCAACTGAAAACCGTTGAAGACACTGTTTCGGTGGTAGAAAATATGTCGAATAGACTACAAGAGATTTCAACTAATGCGGAAACCGTATCCGATACTTCAAAACAATCGGCTGAAGCAGCGCAAGACGGCGGCACGGCACTGAAAAAAGCCATTGGTCAAATGGATCATATTAAAGATACTGTGACAAAGTCGGCTTCACTAGTACGCAAACTCGGCGAACAGTCTATACAAATCGGTCAAATCGTAGATATCATTTCCGGCATTGCTAGCCAGACCAACCTATTGGCACTTAATGCAGCGATTGAGGCGGCGCGGGCCGGGGAGCAGGGCCGGGGATTTGCTGTGGTGGCTGAAGAAGTTAGAAAGCTTGCCGAACAGTCACAGGAGGCAGCAAAACAAATTGCCACTCTAATTGCAGAAATCCAAAGTGATACCGACAGTGCCGTTATCGCTATGAACGAAGGCACGGAAGAGGTGCAAATCGGAACTGAGGTTGTAGACAACGCCGGCAAAAGTTTTGAGCAAATTTTCAACGCCATACAAACGGTGTCCAATCAGATGATTGCTATTTCCAAAGCCATTAAGGACATGTCAGGAGACAGCCATCAAATTGTTGAAACGATACGCAAAATCGATATGATAAGTAAAGATACTTCGGCTCAATCCCAAACAGTATCTGCTGCCTCAGAAGAGCAAGCAGCCACGACGGAAGAAATAGCCGCGACAAGTACGACTCTCGCGAAGATGGCAGAGGAACTAATGACAGCGGTTAATGGATTTAAAATTTAGCAAATTGGACACCCCCATTTATACAATAACTAAGAAATGCAGGAACGGGCAAATACCCGTCTCCTGCATTTCTTCATTTATACAACAGTAACATTAAGCTTTTCTCCAAGTACGGCTGTATCCACTAACAGCATTTTCCTTATACAAAAAACAGGGAGACTGGCGTTTCTTATCGAATACAGAAACATATTATGTAAAGAAATGAGGTGTTCGGAGTAAAACATCTACACCGGAGTTACCTCTGCCTGTTACTTCTATTACTTTTCCCCCATCTGGTTTTTGCCTCCGAGATTAGCTTTGGCGTCTGGCAAACTACAGGCTCACAAATGTGGCGTATTACTTTTCCTCTTGGTTCTAACCAGGGCGCGTCCGAACTATTTTACCCGAATTCCGGGACATATCTTACCAGCCGGTATACAAGTCGTGTCAGCGATACCACAACCCTGCACCTGGAAGTTGGCTTAAACAGTACAATAAAGCAGGCTACCGGATCGGATTCAGACTGGGATTACAGTCAAACCTCCAACCTTTGGTACTATGGTACTTTTACCGCTGGCGGAAAGAGCGGTTATTTCCATATCGACTGGGAAAAACCGCTCAATCGCACCTGTACCGTCAATTATGGCTATAGTTACAACCGTAATTCTTTCACCATGACCCACGGTACCTACTATATAGAAAACTATATTGTTGATAATCCACCTGCCCTATTATCCAATTTAGCTTCCTCCTATACCATCAGCTACCAGGGTCCGCACATAGGAATCAGCACTAAAAGGAAGTTGTCACCTTCGGTTTCCCTAGACGGCACGATTACCGTTACTCCCGTTGCCTTGGTTCAAGGTCATGGCTGGTGGAATCTACGCAGTCTTACTTTCGTTCATACTGGCGCCGGCCAGATGTGGGATGCATCTCTGGGCATTAACTATGCGCCGCAGTCTTCCAGCCGTTTTAATTTGGTTGCCGGTTACCGATGGCAATATTCTTTTTTGTACCAAGGCGTTGAAGACACTAGTTCCTCCATCACGTGGGATAAAGCCGTTAGTAATCAGCACGGATTCTATCTAACAAGCCGCTTCAAGTTCTAAATGTCATACTCGAACAAGGTTTTATCAAACACTTAGTCCCGCCGAATTAAGTTATGATTCTTCTGCATTAGCCCGATAAGAACAATCAACGAGGCAAACAAACTGGGAATAGCCCAGCGAAACACAGGGTAAAGTGCAACATAGAGAATAGCAGCCGGATCAGCTACGGCCATTTTACCAGCGGTCCAGCCAAGAAAAGCCGCACCAAAAAGTATGACCACCGGCCATCTCTCCATAATTTCGCCAATTAATTTACTTCCCCATATAACTATAGGAATGCTCATACCAAGCCCTATTAATAAAACTACGATGTTCCCGCCGGCAACTCCGGCAATTGCCAAAACATTGTCGACACTCATAACAAGGTCCGCCATTAAAATGGCTTTGACTGCACCCCATAGATTTTGTGCGGAATGTACGTCCATAGGCTTATGGTTCTCTTCCACCACCAGTTTCAGAGATAGTCCAAAGAGCAGCACCCCGCCCACCAACTGAATATAGGGATACGTAAGTAAAACAGCGGCGGTCAGCGTAAGAATTATCCTCATCCCAATCGCGCCCGCGGCCCCCCACATTGCCGCAACCCTCCGCTCGCTCTGAGGCAAGCGCTGACTGGCCAAGGCGATTACTAATGCGTTGTCCCCGCTTAACAGTAGATTGACGCCAATCACACTGCTAAGCATTGTAAAATACTCCATAATACCACCTGCCCTAACGCCTGTAGTGTGACATAAGAAAAAACTATCGCATGAATGCGATAGTTTTTTCTTATGTCATCTATATTATTGCCGGGAAATGTTTACACCATGTCTGGTATTCTTTGTCTAGGCCGCTTATATTCTCAACTTACGCAACCGAAGCGCGTTTAATACAACCGAAACCGAGCTAAAGGCCATAGCTCCACCAGCGACAACCGGGGATAGCAATCCAGCCGCAGCCACAGGTATGCCCACAACGTTATAGACCAACGCCCAAAATAAATTTTGTTTTATATTTTTCATAGTAGCCCTGCTGATTTTTATTGCCGAAACAAGGCCTCCCAAATCTCCTCCGATTAAGGTGACGTCGGCGGCCGCTATCGCGACATCCGTTCCTGTTCCCATCGCCAATCCCACATCAGCGGCTGCCAATGCTGGGGCGTCGTTAATTCCGTCTCCGGCCATCGCTACTACCTTGCCATTTTGAATAAGTTGCTTTACTTTTTGCACCTTGTCTTCGGGAAGCACTTCGGCCATCACATTCTCAATACCCACTTGCTTGGCAACTGTTTGGGCCGTGCGGATATTGTCTCCGGTAATCATCCATATTTCCAAGCCCATTTGCTGTAGTTCGTCAACCGCCTGCCGTGCGTTTTTCTTTACGGTATCGGCTACCGCTAAAAAGCCGACAAGAGTTTTGCCAATGGCTATCAGCATGACTGTTTTTCCTTCTGCTTCCAAAGCTTCAAGTTGACTGGCTTCTATACCGCTCAATACACTGCGTTCTTCCATTAGCCTTCGTGTGCCAATTATTACCGATTTTCCCAAAACCGTAGCCGTTACTCCTGCCCCCGCAACAACTGCAAAATCGGTTACAGTACCACCCAATCCAATCCCACGGTTGATGGCTCCCTCAACAATAGCTTGAGCCAATGGATGTTCGGAATACTTTTCCGCCACTGCCGCCAATTGAAGAATTTCAGTGGTGCTGTATGCGCCGTCGATAACAATTACATCGGTAAGCACCGGCTTTCCACAAGTTATGGTACCTGTCTTATCCAATACCACGGCCGTAAGCTTGTGCGCTTTTTCTAATTGCGCTCCACCCTTAAACAAAATCCCCAATTCCGCTCCCCGGCCTGTCCCTACCATAATAGAAGTCGGAGTCGCCAACCCAAGAGCGCAGGGGCAGGCAATAACCAGAACAGCGGTAGCATTAAGCAGAGCCTGTTCCACATTCCCCTCAGCCAGCCAAAAGTACCACAGACCAAACGTTAGAGCCGCAAAAACCACCACTGCCGGTACAAAATAAGCAGCTACCGCATCGGCAACCCGTTGAATGGGTGCCTTTGATCCCTGGGCGTCTTCCACCGCTTTAATGATTTGGGCCAGCACCGTATCTTTTCCGACTTTGGAAGCCAGCATTTTAAACATGCCGTTCTTGTTAATAGTCGCACCAATAACTTGGTCACCGGCCCCTTTATCTATCGGAATGCTTTCACCGGTAAGCATGGATTCGTCCACTGCCGAGCTGCCTTGGATAACCACCCCGTCCACCGGGATTTTTTCACCCGGCCGGACAATCAGCGTGTCATTTACTATGACCTCCTCAAGAGGAATATCCGCCTCCACACCGTCCCTTATTACTCGTGCCGTTTTAGCCTCAAGGCTGAGTAGCGCGCGAATGGCATCTGTGGTTCGGCCCCGTGAAACACCTTCCAGCAGTCGTCCCAGTAAAACTAAGGTAATCACCAGAGCTGCCGATTCATAATACACCATACCTTTTCCAAAAACAGTATGGTAAAAACTGAAAAGATAAGCCGCACTGGTTCCTAACGCTACCAGCACCGACATATTGGCACCGCCGCTTTTCAAAGATAAAAAAGCGTCACGATAAAACTGATATCCGGCAACAAACTGTACCGGAGTTGCTAATACGAGTTGAAAATAGGCGTTATGCATAAACGCAAGGATAGCCCCGTGCCCTCCTATATAGTCGCCCAGCATTCCCGCCACCAGCGGCAACGAAAACATCACCGCCAAAAAGAGCGTCCCTTTTAATTGCCGCAGACCTTCCTCATCGCCCTTACTCGCAACGGCTCGCGAGTTTTCATCAAGCAAAGTGGCTGAATAACCGGTAGCACTGACAACTGCCGCAATTTCTTCTGCCGCCACTTCGGTTTCAACGGTTAACTTGGCCAGCGCAAAATTTACATTCGCCCTCCTAACGCCAGGATGTTCCGCTACTGCTTTCTCTAATCTGGCTGCGCACGCCGCACAGCTCATGCCACTAATCTTATAAGTAAGGGTCAACATACAACTCCCCCCTATTTCACAAAATTTCTAACCGAAGCTAACATCTCTTCAATCACACTGGCATCCCCCTGCTCAATCGCCTGAACCACACATCCTTTCGCATGGTTTTCAAGGATCGCTAGTCCTACCTGCGTCAAAGCGGCCCGCGCCGCCTGTACCTGGGTTAATATATCAATACAATAGCGGTCTTCCTCTACCATGCGCTGCACCCCCCGCACCTGTCCTTCGATACGTTTAATTTTATTAATCAAGTCGCGCTGCTCTTTTTCAGTTCGTCTCATATTTCCCCTCCAATACCATACCCCCGTATGGTATTTTAATCATATCAAACCATAAGCTCATTGTCAAATGTAACACTATTTGTACAGCAAGTCGTAGTATGCTTTATTTGTATCTCCTTCCTGAAAACGGAAGGTATTTTGACAATAGGCGTCAAATTATGCTTTATAAGGTATTTTTGTACCTGCCATTCTGTTTTGGAGGTTAGCATGGAAACAATAGCACAAGAAAAAGCAGATACCTTTCCTCGTAATCTCGCCAGCTTTACCGACCTCTCCCTGTTTGAGCAGGCCCCTGATGCATTAGTTATACACGACGCCAATACAGGTATCATTCTCAATATAAATCAAAAAGCCCGTGAACTCTATGCCTATACTTTCGGAAACATTCGAAAAAAAAGTGTGGATACGTTGTATTCCGTTGAACCTCCTTATACTCCGGAAGAACTGTTTCAATATTTTCTACGGGCAAAGAATGGAGAACCACAGCTTTTTGAGTGGAAATGCCGGAATGCTAATAATAAAGACCGCTGGGTCGAAATTAGCCTAAAAGCCCTTACCTTTGAAAACCAAAATATTATTCTATCAACGGCTCGGGATATTAGTTATCGAAAAGATGCCGAGCAAAATCGACTTTTACAGTACAACCGTCTAACTTTACTTCAGCAGTCAACGCTTTCCCTACTGCAAAAAACAGAACTATCAGAACTTTTGCCGTCTGTCGCCAAGCACGCCGTCAAACTGTTAAGTGCTGCCCATAGCTTTATTTATCTTATAAATGCAAGCAATTCCGCATTGGATCTTGCGTTAGCCACCGAAGAATTCCCAGTTTACCCAACCACCGATTTGGGCGATGGTTTCGCCGGAAAAGTGTGGAAATCCAATCAACCGCTTATTGAATCAACAAATATTAAGCAGAACATCAGAGCAGTTGGCAGTATGGGGAATACCACTCTGGTAGGTGTACCGCTTAACTATGGTGACCTGTTTGTCGGGGTTATCGGAATCTGCTTCTCTGAGGCGGATTATAATTTTGACAATGACGCTCTATTACTTTTAAATAGTTTTGCGGAATTAGCCGCTGTCGCCATAAACAACGCCTTATGCAATATCCACTCCCGTCCGAAGCCGTTCAAACAAAATAAGGAAACTTACTACCACAAATTATTTAGCAACCTTAATGACTTCGTCTGTCTTGCTGAACTTACTACCGAAGGCAAACTGGGGCATATCCTTGATGTAACTGATATCACCTGTCGTATTTTTGGTTATAGCCGTGAAGAGTTCCTTACTCTGTCGCCAATCGATCTAATCCCTTTGGAGCAGCGTGGAAATGTAGTCCAGGAGATCCAAAATATTTGGGAGAAAGATATCGAGCTTATCGAAACGTCCTACGTGGGGAAATCCGGGATACTTGTACCGGTTGAAGTTCACGCAAAACTTATGTATTTAGACGCCACCCCTTGCGTCATAATTAGCGCACATGATATTTCCAAACGCAAACTTACTGAAAAAAGCCTTACCCGACTCCATCGCCTCGACCTCATTAGCAGCATGGCAGCCGGATTGGGACATGAAATCCGCAACCCCTTAACTACAGTCCGTGGCTTTTTACAGATGCTTGCCAATAAGGAAGATTGTCACCATTACTCCAATTATTTTGAGCTTATGCTGAAAGAATTAGACCGTGCAAATTCGATTATAACTCAATTTTTATCCTTAGCTAAAAATAAGACCACCGAGCTCTACTCCGGCAAGCTTAACGATGTTATTAACATGGTTCTACCCCTTTTAGAAGCAGGAGCCCTTTTATATGATAAAACCATAAAAACTGATTTGTCCGAAATCCCGGACATTCAGCTAAATGAAAAGGAAATCCGCCAACTTATTCTTCATTTTGTCCGAAACGGCTTAGAAGCCATGCCTCCAGGAAGCTCACTCCTTATAAAAACATTTTGCCGGGGAAAAAAGGTGGTGCTAACCGTTCACGATCAAGGCCAAGGCATTGCCCCTGGCATTGCCGACCAAATTGGTACTCCCTTCTTTACCACAAAAGAATATGGAGTTGGACTAGGCTTAGCCGTCTGCTACAGCATTGCAGCCAGACATAATGCCGACATTACCTTTAATACCACCGCCACCGGAACCACCTTTGAAGTTTCCTTTAATCAGGCTACCTAAGAATCCCCTTTCTGCAAAGCAGCTATAACCTGTATCGCTGCTTTGCAGAAAATAAACAAAGAAATACACTAAGATACGTCAAAAAATTCTTGAAAATCCCTGCTTTTCATGCTACACTTAAATCAAGCACCATCCTTACTAGTGACAAGTGGTTTTCCGGTATTGCAAAGGTTTGAAGAGTATTGATTCCCGTGCAATTAGTGAGCCGTGTCCAAGGGTCGTGTTTTTTGTTTCAGGTAAACATTGTTTGAGATACTACCAGAATTTCCAGTTAGATTTGTTCAGGAGGGTTCCTACCTATTAAAACAATTATAACTGTAAGGATGGTTGCTTTGTAAAGCCAAAGGGTTTAACCCTTTGGCTTTTCTATTTAGGGTTAAACCCAGGGTTTGTAGAACTCCTTCCCTATTATAAACATTTCCCTGATAATTAAGCAGGCGGCAAAAAATAGAAATCCCGTGATAGTAACTATCACGGGATTTCTATTATAAAATTATTTAACCGCTACACCCATAGCCTTTTCCAAGGAGGTTTTACTGGTGTTATAATCATACAAAGCCTGAATATAGTTGGTTTTAGATTGGTTAAGAGCAAGTACGGCATCCAGTACATCTAAGTTGGTACCCACACCGGCGGTATATCTGACTTCCGCAATTTTAAGATTTTCCTGAGCTTGATTAACGGCAACCTGAGTAGTTTCAATCCGCTTTTCCGCTTCGCGCAGGCTGAGGTAATACTGGCGAACTTCCAGAAGAATGGTATCCCGCTCCTGACCGGCTTGAACCTCAGCGGTATTTACGCCATATTTAGCTTGTTTGACTTTAGAATCGGTAAGGCCTGCATCAAAAATACTCCAGGTGGCGGTAAGACCTACCGACCAGGTGTTATTGTCGAAACCGGCAAACTGATCATCATTCCAACCTTCAGTAGCAAAGAGACTAACGGAAGGACGATAGCCGCTTTTTGCGACGTTAACTGCGGCCCAGCGTGTTCGTATATTTTTCATACTTAAGCTCTTCTTTAAGCGTTACTTCTGTGTCAAGCGATAAGCCGATGGCATTATTGAGATTGGCAACTGCCAAGTCATAGTTGTTCTGCGCTTTGATAAGGCTGGCCTGTGCGTTGGCCAGGGAAACCTGGCTGGACAACACGTCCGTTTTAGCCACTGTGCCTGCATCATATTGCAATTGTACGTTTTTCAGGTGATCAACGTAGTTTCCCACCGTTTCTTTACTAACAGCCAAATTATTCCGGTATTGCAGCACACTGAAATAATCATTGGTCACCGTTTGTTTAAGTTGCTGCTTGGTGGCTTCAATACTTAAATCAGACACCTTAAGACTAAGTTTAGCCTGATCAATCTGCCCTTCTACGCTTCCGCCAGTATAAATAGGAAGCTTAAGGGAAAGGGCATTTTGATAATAGTCTACACCATAATACGCTTTACCGTAGCGTAAATAACCAGCGCTATCCACTTTGTAACTACTATAAGTAGTATACCGTTCATCAGTGTGCGTATAGCCGAGAGTAAGTCCCTTGCCGGCTTTTGCTTGTTCTACCGCCCAAAGTGATTGTTCTCTGCCAGACAAGGCCGTCTTCATACTCGGATTATTCTTCAGCGCCAGCGAAATGCTTTCATCGAGCGTCAACGCAACAGGCGCAGCAAATACTGGTTGACTGAATGAAAGCACAAGCAGAACCGGCGCAATCCCCCTTGTCAGCCACTTTTTATATTGTTTCACCACATATTCCTCCTAAACCGACTTTGTAGTCAATACAAAATTGTCTATTCCTATATTACCGCGGATAACCCAGCTAGTCAATTGTTTGAAACAGCACAGCGACAAGTATTTCTGCAAAACGACAGCCTTTATATTAGGGACATGTATAGGAAAATACTTACTCATACCGAAGGGCATCTATCGGATCAAGCAAAGCAGCTTTACGAGCCGGATAAATCCCAAAAAACAGCCCGATTAACACCGATATGCCGAAGGCTCCGAGAATGGCCATTGTCGAAACTACAGTATCCAAACTAGCCATCCGAGAAATCGCATAAGCTCCGCTTACTCCTATTAGGATGCCCACCAACCCGCCAGTGACACTAACAACGATGGCTTCAATAAGAAATTGCAGTAAAATGTTTTTATAAGTCGCCCCTAACGCTTTTCGAATACCGATTTCCCGGGTACGTTCAGTTACGGAAACCAGCATAATATTCATAATGCCAATCCCTCCGACCAACAGCGAAATAGCGGCAACCCCGCCAAGAAACAAAGTAAGCGTCCCTGTGGTTTCTTTCATGGTTTCCATGATGGCGGATAAATTACGAACCGTAAAATCATCGTCAGCTTTTGCCGCCAAATGATGGCGGGTACGCAGCAACGTTGTAATATCCTCTTGCACTTTTTCAAGGACCTGTTCACTCTCCGCTTGTACCATAATACTATTGATATAGGTTTGCCCGATCAGTCGATCCTGCGCTGTAGACAAGGGGACCAAAATCATATCGTCCTGATCTTGCCCCATGGTTGACTGCCCTTTGCTTGCCAGCACGCCAATCACCCGAAACGGGGCCTTGCCAATGCGGATCGTTTGACCGACCGGACTGGAATTACCAAACAGCCCGACGGCAACCGTATGGCCTAGCACTGCCACCCTGCCCCTAGACTCATCATCCGCAGAAGAAAAAAACGTTCCTTCACTAATTTTGTAATCCCGAATGTTGAGAACTTCCGGAGTAGTTCCCTGTACGGAAGTATTCCAGTTCTGACCCCCGTAAATAATTTGAAACGTGCCACTTACAGAAGGAACCACGTTAAGAACCCCATTAATGTTTTTGCTGATTGCCTGAGCATCCTGCTTGGACAACGTAATGTTTGAACCCGCCTCAGAACGCACACCACCGGCAGACTTTGACGCACCGGGCATTATCACTACCAGATTGCTGCCCAGACTGGCGATAGAATTTTGCACCTTTTGTTGTACTCCAAGCCCCAAGGATACCAGGGTAACCACAGCCCCAACACCGATAATAATGCCCAACATAGTCAGAGCAGAGCGGAGTTTATTAGCCCTGAGTCCTTCAAAGGCTATGACAATGCTTTCCCAGAACACTCCGTCACCCCCTGTTTCACTTCATCACTAAGAATTAAACCATCCCTGACTTGAATCACCCTGTTAGCATATTCAGCAATATCCGGTTCATGGGTGACCAAAATCACCATCCGTCCCTGCCGGTTAAGCTGACAAAAAATATCCATGATTTCAATACTAGATTTCGTGTCGAGATTTCCGGTAGGCTCATCAGCTATAATAATCGCTGGATTTGTTACAAGCGCCCTAGCAATAGCTACCCGCTGACGTTGTCCGCCGGAAAGCTCGTTTGGACGGTGTTCCATACGTCCCGCCAGGCCCACGCTGGCTAATGCTGCGGCAGCGCGTTTTTGCCGTTCCTGCTTGCTTACACCTGAATACACTAAAGGCAAAGCGACATTTTGCAAAGCCGACATTCTTGGCAGCAGATTAAAATTTTGAAACACAAAGCCAATCATTTTATTTCTGGCTAACGCAAGCTGATCATCATTCAACTTAGCCACCTCTTGCCCGGTTAAGCAGTATGAACCGCCTGTCGGCCAATCGAGACAGCCAAGTATATTCATCAGTGTCGATTTGCCGGAACCGCTTGGCCCAATGATAGCCACAAATTCTCCATCCTGAATCGATAGTGTTACTCCAGCAAGAGCATGGACGGTCGAATCTCCCATTTGGTAGATTTTTGTAACATCGGTTAATGCTATAGTCATGCTTTTCCTCCTAAACCTACATCGGGGGCGGACCTTGATCCTGTTTTTTGGTAACCGCCTGTTTAGCAGGGAGAACAACCACCTCGCCGTCGGCTAAACCGCTCAGAACCTCCACATTTTCGTCATCCCGCAGACCTAACGTTACCATTCTTTTCTCCTCGACACCATTAACCACAACCTGTACATATTGCCCCCCCTTATCGCTTCGCAAAGCCGCCAAAGGCACAACCACTACATTTCTACTTTCACCGACCTGGATAGTGGCCCTGGCCGTCATAGTCGGAAACAGCAGTCCTTCCGGCTTATCCACATTGACATACACCGGATAGTACACTACGTTGGAAGAAGTTGTGGCATCCCGCGAAATGCTTGCCACTTTTCCGGTAAAGGTTTTATCCGTATAGGCATCTACAGTAAAAGTTGCGGACTGTCCCACCTTTACTTTACCAATATCCGATTCATCCACAAGCACCTTTACCTGCATAACTGACATATCAGCAATAGTCACAATGGTCTGAGAGGCCGAAATCCCCTGGACTACCGTCTCACCGGCCGGTGTCGGCGCACCAATTACTATGCCGTCCACCGGTGAAGTAATCACATAATACTTTAATTGAGTTGCATAGTTATCATAATTGGATTTAGCCACAAGATAATCCGTATAATCCGATTCCAACTGCTGATCGGACTCTCCGCCAATAGCTTTCAGGCTTTTACTTCGTTCATAAATAGCCGCCGTTTTCTCCATAGTAGCACGATATTGCGCTAGTTGGGCGCGAACAGCGGAATCATCCAAAACAAATAATACTTGTCCTTTTTTCACCTGTTCATTTTCTTTGACTTTTACTTCACTAATTAACCCGGTAACCCGCGAACCAACCTCGACTGAGTTCACTGCTTTTACAGTTCCGGTAGCGGAAACAGTTGATTGAATATCACCACGGCCTACTGTTATCGTGGTGGCAGCAACTGCCGGAGTACTTGTTTTGTGATAATAGATGGTTCCTCCGCCGGCAAGGACAGCCAAAATCAGTACAGCCATTAACCAACCTTTATAACGCTTTACCATAACCCCAATTGCCTGCATCGTTTAACCTCACTTATACCTATTTTATCTTCTTTTTATTATGCGGGAGCATTGTTACAACTGTGTTACAATTTTTTTTAATAATTATTACTTTTCAAAGACTGATTTAATAGAAATTCTCGAAAAATGTATAAAACAGAATGATTTTATTATACCATAAAAACTCCACCACACTATTTACAAAAAACCGGCATTGACGTATGCAGTCATTGACTTTATGCTATAATTAAGTAAATTTGATCATTAAGGAGAATATAGTGAGTAAAATTGTTTTAGTTGTTGATGATGAACTTAGAATGCGCAAACTTATATCTGACTTTTTAGTTCGGGAAAACTATACCATTGTCGAAGCTGATAATGGTGAAACTGCACTTAACATACTTTCCAGCCAAAAAATCGATCTTGTCATTCTAGATGTCATGATGCCGAAGTATGATGGCTGGACAGTTTGTAAAGAAATCCGAAAGACCTCTACCATTCCCATCATTATGCTCACTGCCAAAGGAGAGGAGATTGACCAGCTTTTCGGTTTTGAACTTGGGGTAGACGAATATATCACTAAGCCCTTCAGTCCGCGTGTTCTGACCGCCCGGGTCAACGCTCTGTTTCGTCGTATAGAAAGCGAACCCCAACAAACTCAAACCCCGTCCTTAAACGCAGCTCCCTCCACCTCCTTTGCCGGTTTGCACATTGATATGGATGCCCACTTCGTTTCCATCGACGGGGCACGTCTTGACCTCACTCCTAAAGAATATGACCTGCTTATTTATCTGGCCGAAAACAAGGGACGGGCTTTAAGCCGGGAGCAAATCCTAAATCAAATTTGGAGTTATGATTATTTCGGCGACCTGAGAACAGTAGATACCCACATTAACCGCCTGCGGACAAAATTGGGAACACAAAGCTTCCTCATACAAACCATTCGTGGTTTTGGCTACCGTTTCGAGGTAGAGCAATGACCTCCATACGCACAAAACTATTTTTTCATATCAGCTTTCTCGTCATCTTCTTTATCTTCGTTGCCTGGATACTTAGTACCCTTGTGCTGGAAGATTACTATCTCTGGACAAAAAAACACAGCCTTATCACCAACGGCCTGCATATAGAAGACTTATACACTTCCAATTCGCCGGACATCTCCTTAGAATTGGAAAGGGTAGCCAATAACCTTGGCGCAGGCATTGTAATTGCCGGACCCGACGGCACTGTCAAAGCCACTTCGTTCTCACGGGCCGGTGAACCAAAAGCCTTCGTGGTTCCGCCCGACACAGATGAAAAGCAGTCTTCGCCACGCCGGCATGGACCACCACCTCTTATCTTAAAAGCTACCGAAACCATCGATGACTCCACGATCATTAAAATTGAACAGGACGAAAATCTCAATATTGACTTTCTGACTTACCACCACCAGTTACGCAACCATGACCAGCTTCTTATGCGTTTACCCTTAGCGGCTTTATCGGAAAGTGCCGCTTACGCCAGTAAATTTATGGTCTTCTCCGGTATAATTTCCATACTGGGGGGCTGCATCTGGGCCTTTTTCTTTGCAAAAAAATTCACCGTTCCGCTCTTAGAACTCAGCTCCGTTGCCCGCAGTATATCCCAGCTTGACTTCACAAAAAAAAGCACCATTCACCGCAATGACGAAATAGGAATTCTCAGTAAAAGCATTAATAATCTGTCGCAACAATTGAATAAAGCCATATCGGAGCTCAACACGAAAAACCAACAACTGCTTGAGGACGTAGAAAAAGAACGTCGTCTGGACAAACTACGTAAAAATTTCATTTCTAGCGTCTCCCACGAATTGAAAACTCCGATATCCTTAATCCTCGGCTATGCCGAAGGCCTTAAGGATAATGTCGCCGAAAGCGAGGAGCAAAAAGAGTACTACTGCTCCGTTATTATAGACGAAGCAGAAAAACTGGATAAACTGGTTAAAGATTTGCTCGATCTTTCCCAAGTCGATTCCGGCTATTTTCATTTGGAACGTACCGACTTTAACTTATCCTCGCTCTTAGAACGGATTAGTTTAAAATACAATACCGTTTTAATGGAAAAAGACATTAACTTGAAACTGGAAATATCGCCTGCTCTTTGGGTTAACGGAGATGCGCTTCGCATTGAACAGATTATCGTCAATTTTTTAAATAACGCACTCGACCATGTCGATAGCAAAGGGATTATCACTATTCATTCTACGACAAAATCAGACAAAATTAGAATATCCGTATTTAATACCGGCAACCCCATTCCGGATGACAGTATAAATGACTTATGGCTTAGTTTTTATAAAGTTGACAAAGCCAGGACGCGGGCATTCGGAGGATATGGCTTAGGTCTTTCAGTAGTCCGGGCCATACAGGACCTTCATCATAACACCTACGGCGTCCAAAATGTTGACGGTGGCGTTGAGTTTTGGTTTGAACTTGATGCGATTAACAATCAATAAAATAATTGGAAAGTCCTTAGAAGCATATTTAACTTTCAAAGAAACTTCTAAGGGCTTTCTTATACTATAAGTGTATAAACTTATTTTTCCTATTGACAATGAGATAGAAGGAGAAAGTGACTATGAAATTACTCTTAGTTGAGGACGAAAACAAACTGGTTGACGCACTGTCCTACGTACTAAAGAAAAACGGATATGTAGTCGATATTGCCGTGGATGGCGAACTAGGTATTGAAATGGCTGCCACTGGAGTATACGACATCATCCTTCTGGATCGGATGATGCCTAACCGGGACGGACTTTCTATACTAAAAGAAATCCGTGCAATGGGCATAGAGGTTCCTGTTATGTTTTTGACAGCAAAAGATTCGCCCCGAGACCGGGTGGAAGGCCTTGACGCTGGTGCCGATGACTATTTGGTCAAGCCTTTCTTTACGGACGAATTACTGGCCCGATTGAGAGCTTTATCTCGACGTAAAAACAAAGAACTTACCAGAAACACCATCTCCGCCGCAGGATTTAGTTTTGATCCTATGCGTTGCGAAGTGCTCAAAGACGAGGAAGTAATCCATCTTACCTTAAAAGAATCCCTTCTTTTCGAACTCTTAATCCGCAATTGTGGACAAGTCATCACCAAGGAACGCATCATGGAAAAAGTATGGGGATACAATTCCGATACCGAAATTGCCAATGTCGATTTATATATACATTATCTGCGAAAAAAATTAAATACATCTAACATTAAAACTGTCCGAGGGGTAGGTTACTACCTTGAGGAGGACGCTGATGCTGCAACAACTGCGCCTTAAACTTACACTGATCAATTCGGCTATCATTTTAACTCTGTTTTTAATACTTATTGCGGGCATTTATACCGTTGCCGATATTAAAATGACCCAAAACGCGCAAATGAGTATCTCCGATGTTATGGCAGCCATTAAAAGCGGAGAATTAACAGATTATCCCCCCTTGCCTAAAAACGTAGAAAACGAACCTCCTCCTCCTCCGAATAATAATCCTTTGATGCATTTTTTCACCCTTCAAAATGCGGCAGGTTCAATACAGCGAGCTAGGGTCCCGCTGGTGCCGGGAATATTCTTCGTGAAACTTACTCCGGATGGCAGTATCTACTTTACATCATGCCGGTTGCCGGTAACAAAGGAACAACTTGCGCTGCTGACCCAAAAGGCTTTAGCCGAAAAATCCGCACAAGGAGATGTCTCACTCGGCGAGTATTCTTATTTCTTTCAAAATGAACCAATTGATATATATGGCAATCGCACTATCGTTTTTAAAGATCACACCCCTGAAACTATCATATTACGCACTATTGTCACGACCTTTTTAGGGGTAGGCTTATTAATTTCGCTTTTATCATTTGGGGCTAGCTTCCTTATAGCCAACCGTTCCGTAGTCCCTATACAGAAAGCCTGGCAGCAACAGCGGGATTTTTTAGCAGATGCCTCTCATGAATTGCGCACACCGCTGGCTATTATTCAAACCAATCTGGAAGTCGTCTTGGATAACCCCAATGAAACCGTTGCCAGCCAAAACAAATGGCTGGCGAATATCCAGGAAGAATCAATCTGTATGGCAAAACTCATAGACTCCTTGCTTTTTCTGGCGCGAGCCGACTCTCATCAACAGCTTCTTCAATTTCTGCCCTTTTCCTTTGATCAAGCAGTTTCGACGGCCCTTTCTCCTTTTGAGGCAGTGGCCGCCGAGAAAAACATAACACTTACCCGTTCTTCCACAGACAAGTTTGATTTTCTAGGCGATGAGACCCGCCTCAAACAAGTCGTTACCATATTAGTGGATAATGCTCTCAGACATACACCGGCCGAAGGTACCATTTCGGTAGGACTAGCCCAAAAATCCTCTTTCGCCATGTTAACCGTTTCCGATACCGGTGAGGGCATTGAGAAGGAACACTTAGATAAAATCTTCGATCGCTTTTATCAAGTAGACAAAGCCCGCGCCAACTGCGGCACCGGTTTAGGGTTGGCCATCGCCAAGTGGATCGTTGAAAGCCATGGCGGTAAAATCTGCGTAACCAGTAAACCCCTTGCCGGTACAACTTTTATTGTCCGGCTGCCTTTACCCCGTACCACATAATGCAAGATTTCAGCCGAAATATAGGTTAAATTCAGTATATTGGCAAGCGGTGTACCTTGCGCCATAAACACCATCATAAGCGCCGTAAAGGACCCGGAGTAGGCTAAAAGCAGTGTTGTGGTCATGGTTCCTACTACCGCCCGGCCAAGAGTTATCCCCGAAATAATGGCCTCACGGCGGCTGATATCCGGTCTTTTGTCAACCAACTCGGCTATAGCCACCGCAATATCTACAGCAACATCCATCATCGCACCGGAAGAAGCTAAAAAAATCCCGGCTAAAAATACTTTCGTAAGATCAATATGACTAAACCCCACATGCAGCAACGTTTCAGCATACGGAATAACGGCACCATGAACTTTAAACAGAGCGCCAAAAATCTGCGCCAATAGGCAGGCCGTCACTGCCCCGCTGATTGTGCCCAAAAAAGCGGCCGCCCCCTTGCGGCTTAAACCAGTCACGAGAAAAACTACGCTAGCTACAATAGCACATACAACCAGCAACGCTACCAGGATTGGATCCCAGCCTTTAAGAAACAGCGGCCACATTACCTTCCATAACATGAGAATAGTAAAGACAAATGATAATATCGCCTTTGCACCCGTCCAGCGTGCGTACCAGAGCAAAATGGCAATAAACAAAAGAAATAAGAGAAACTCCACATCAATTCGATAATGATCAATAAGATTCACATTCCGTACCCCGGCTTCCTCTCCCTGCACTACTGCCAAAGCCCTATCACCCGGTTGAAATATCTTGTCCATTTCAAGCTTGCCTAAAAGTACATTGGTCGTTTCCACCTTCTGCCCTTGAAAAGGACCATCTTTAATTTCAATGGTAACACCCTGTACACCCGTCTTGACTACCCCCCACTGGTGCACATCACTATCATCAACCGCTAATACTTTGGCTTGGCAGCGTACATAACCGTCTTGCTGCTCAGGAAACCCAGTCGGAAGAAAATACAAAATTGCACACACCAACGCAATAAACAATACAAATACCTTGTCGCTTCGTCTTTCTACCATACGAAAACTTCCTTCCCTAACGGTTAAGAGCGGGAATGCTCCCGCTCTTAGGTGAAACAGCTTTTATTGATACTGTACGCCCATAATATTCATTATTTTTTTGGCAACATCGGTATTATCATAATAGCCTTGGAACAGTTCTCCGCCCACACCTTGCGCAAATACAGGAATGGCAACTCCGGTATGCGCATAAGTAGTCCAGCCGATTCCCGCTTTTTGGTTAAGAATATGAGTGACAGTTACAGAAAACGGTTCGTAGCTTCCATAAAGCAGGTAACTGTTAGGATCATGATTACGCTTTTTAGGATCGGTCATGCTCGCGGCTAATGCGTCCGACAGCCGAGACTTATCATAGTCGGTAAGTTCAGTCAGACCAAACTTTTCGGCTAAGTAAGGCAACCAATCTTCCAAAGACGCTTGCCCCTGCCCCATCATCTGGCGATACCCATTAATGGCTTTATCAAATTCCTCAAAGGATACCTTCTGCTTATTAACCTTATTGAAGAAAGTCTGATACTCCGTACCGGCAAACCCTATCGTCATACCCCCGGTTTCATGGTCACCGGTCACTACGATAAGAGTTTCGTCAGGATGCTGCGCGTAAAATTTCAGCGCTTCTCCTATCGCTTTTTCAAAGGACATCATGTCCCGCACCGTTGTCGCCGCATCGTTAGCATGGCAGGCCCAGTCCACTTTTCCCCCTTCAACCATCATGAAGAACCCATTCGGATTATCCAATAGTTGAATACCCTGCCGAGTAAAGTCGGCTAAAGACAACGCACTAGTACGGTCTATATCATACTCTAGTGCTTCTTCACCAGCCAATACCGGACTTATGGCAATTACTTTACCAGAACTTGCATTTAAATTTAGTATATCTTCTTTCGTGTTTACCACAGTATATCCATTTTGTTTCGCCAGTTCGAAAATGTTTTGTTTGTCCTTTTTGGCTCCATCAGGCGCAAGTAAACTACCGCCGGCAAAATAATCAAAGCCGCTGTTTACCATAGCCTGACCGATTTCATAATAATTTTTGCGTGTAGCTTGATGCGCATAGAAAGCGCCCGGAGTGGCATGATCCAGGGATACACTGGTAACAATCCCGACTTTCATACCTTTTTCTTTCGCCATTTCGGCCATTGATTTAAACGCCACACTCTTTGTCGGGTCCATACCCAGCACATCATTATTGGTTTTATGCCCCGTCGCGAGCGCAGTACCCGCAGCAGCCGACTCCGTAATAAAAGTATTGGCGGAATTCGTCGCCTGCATCCCCTGATAAGGGAATGCGGCAAAATTTAGTTTTTCCTTATTCATTGGGTTGGTACTATCAAGTGTACCTTTAAATATTTCTGTGGAACTGATCTGGGGCATCCCCATTCCATCGCCAATAAAGAAAAATACGTATTTCGCTTTCTTTCCATAGTGCCCGTTATCTACACCGGCCATTGCCTCTTGTGGATGTGGAAAGGCAGCAAATATAAGTCCGATAACAATCATTGCCACCGTGGCTGCTCCCAGCAGTCTTGCTTTTTTGAACACAGCTTCGCGCCTCCTTCAAAAATATCTTCCGGTACCATTATATTTTATCAATGTTAACTCAGCGTTATCAACCTGTTAAAACCTGGTAAAATCTTCAGTCCGAATAGGAACCAAAAATCGCAGGACTGCAACCTGCGATTTTTTACCTAAAAGAATTCTTTACTTACCGTGACAGAAGCCAGATAACTATGACCCGACCGGCCTTGTTCAAAATTAGCATTCTTAATACCGGCTACCCCAGCCTGGGCCTTGACAAACAAAGCCTCCGCTAGGCGGTATTGTGCCGACAGCCAAAAAGAGTCCACCGTTTGGGTAACAGGGCCGTTTACATTTTGTACAACTCTTTCCAAATTAACGCCATATACAATTCCCGGACAATAACGATTGATGCCGGCATAGTAACGCAGCGCGTCAGCCCCCATGGCGTCCCCCAAAATGTTGTCTTTATACGTCCACCCATTGGTATACACCCCGTGAACATACCAGCAGGGCCGGGTGTGAGCCCATTCCAGCGTTGCATCCCAATCACCGCTTGACGAAAGGCGGGGGAAATACACTCCGGCTAATTCCGACAGCTCTGACGGCAAAATACCTGCCGCATCTTCTCCATACACCTCACCATATACTTGTGTATCATTCTTCAGCCGCCAGCGAAAATCCATTCCTGCCTGCGTATCCCATTGATCATCGCCAACATCCGCGTTTTTGCCAAAAAGGAAGTCCTTCATACTCGACCGGTTCAACATCCGCCCCTGCCCGCCTACAATATCCATACGGCTGAGACCAAAGGTAAATGTATCACTGGGAACAAAATCTAAACGCAGCCCTACCAACGAAGGATACTTGACATCCGACCTGTCTTGTTCGAGTACACCATAACGCACAGACAGATAAGCCGGACCAAAGATACGGCTATCTATAGCGTCCATATTGCTCAACTTGAGGCTGGTAACAGCCTCGGCATTATTGGTTAGACTCCGGCCGCCCCGCGTTCCCTGCCCCCACCAGGCATCCTCTTTTCCCACCTCGATTTCCATATTATTTACTTTGGTCTTCACATAACCATTTTGGATTTCAGCCGATGTGTTATCCCCCACCTTCACACGGGGAGTTACACTGACCAACAGGTTTTCATTGACGGAACCGGCCAATGTCAGCTGAGTATAGGCGCTTAACCCGTCTGCCAGCCGATACCCGCCATTGTTGGTGTTGAGCGGCTGCCACGTTGCTTTAGTGCCTATTTCCTTTAAGGAATCCCCGTGATAATAGGCACCGCTGGCCGTCCACTCCTTCAAGGCTATCCCCATTTCCCGGGGAGCGCCCCGTAACTCAGCCCTTTCCGGCTGAAACTCCCGCTCCAGCGTAGCCAGCATATCCGTCGCATAGGCTTCCAACCCACCCTTTTCCTTAGCACGAGCCGCTATCTTTTCAACCCAGCGTGCAGCCTGCAGCCGGGTATAAGGCTTAGTGCCTGTGGACATTTCCTCCAGATAACCTAACGCCGCCAATTTGTCGAGATAACCGTAAATGTAGCTATTTAGTGGAATATTGAGCGCTAAAGTATGCGGTAATTTCGCTTCGTGTGAACTGCTTTCCCCGGCCCAAACACAGGGTATGGCTGTGCTAAACAGAACAAACACCAACACCATAACCCGGACGCGAAGAGAGCTCAACAATAATCGCCTCCTTTTCCTGAATTTATATAAATCAGCTTCCGGCTATCCTCTTTTTCGCCAGTTGCCGCCACGCCCAAATACACAGCGCTGCTGCTAACGTATCCAGTACAATATCCCCCAACCTACAGCTTCGCCCCGGCACATACGCCTGATGCCATTCATCCCCCGCCGCAAATACCATAGCCCAAAACACCGCCCTCCGCCTTTGCTCGTCACACGCATAGTACAGCGCCACCCCCAACAGCCCAAACACAACAATATGTCCAAGTTTATGCAAAAGAAAGTCGGGATGAAAGCTGATCACATACGAGAAAAATCCCGTCTTGCCCCATTCCAGCGCATGAGCCTGAATAAACACCTGCCATACCATATACAGGCGACCAGCAGACCTACCGGCAGCCATTGCTTGATTTTTGTCATATAGCCCCCATTAATAGAAATGAACGCGTTATAAACATGCCAACTGATAAAAACGGCTGGAATGATCGGCGAGAAACGACTGGTACGAACCTTGTTCAACGAGCCGCCCCTTTTCTAAAACCAGTATCTGATCCGCGTTTTTTATAGTAGACAGGCGGTGGGCAATAATTAGTATGGTCAATTGGCCCCGCAGCCCGTCAATCGCCTGTTGAATCCGCTTTTCATTTTCGGTGTCAAGCGAACTGGTCGCTTCATCGAGCACAAGCAGCGTCGGTTTACGCAGTAGCGCCCTGGCCAACACCAGCCGCTGCCGTTCCCCACCCGATAAACGTATCCCACGATCGCCTACTACCGTCTCCAGCTTTTCCGGTAGTCCCCGAACAAACGAAGCAATAGCAGCCTGTTCCAAAGCCTCCCATATTTCCCGGTCACTCGCGCCGGGACAAGCCCAGCTTAGGTTGTCGCGAATGCTGGCGTTAAACAAAAACGCATCCTGCGGCACATAGCCAATCGACCGCCGCCAGGTGTACATATTGTCCCCCTTCAAACCCACTCCATCAATCAAGACTTCGCCTTGCTCGGGCCGAATAAGACCCAGCACCAAATCCGCCAGTGTACTCTTACCCGAACCAGATACCCCGACAATCGCCGTCGTCCGTCCCGACGGAATAAAAGAAGTCAACTGCCGAACCGCGTAACGCTCCTGGCTGGTGTCGTACCGGAATGAAACCTTAGCCAGCCGGATGCCGCTTACCAAACGGAGTGGGCTGTTTATCATACCAATAAGGGGTTCTCTTTCAGTCGCACATTGCTGCCTGAGATCATTTACTGCCACAAAAGCCGGCAGCAACATGGCTATAGATTGCAAATTGCCCTGGAATGTGGAAAATTGCGGCCATAGCCGGGAGAAAATTACAACTAACAATATCAAATTCTGGGCGTTAACCTGAAACACTTGGACGGCGGTATAATAAAAAACGCTGATAAACAGTGCCGCACCCAATTTATAATACAGGCCTGCCTTACTTTGCACTTTGGCGAAATCAATATACACCTGTTCTACTTTACAACGATGATTTTCATAGGTTTTCACTTGCAGCTGTTCGGCGCCGTAGCTTTTTACCTCTTTAATGCCATTTAAATTTTCATTCACCTCGGCAAACACAGCCCCGGCCATGCGGGCGAGAAGGGCTCCCTTTCGCCGGGCTTCTTTAACAAAACGCTGCATAAAGCAAAACAGCACCGCTCCAGCAGCTAGAACCACTAATGTTAAATACGGAGCCAAAAGAAATGCCAGCCCTACTTGAATGGTAACAAAGAGAACATTCCCCGCTACCCTGAGCAGAAAAAAGGTGCCCGTACTCACCCGTCTGAGTTCAGTGAGAACTACATAACCAATATCCGCTTTTTTCCTGGAGAGAAAAAACGCCCAGTCGGCATACGTCATCTCCCGGTAAAGGCGGGTACTTAAAAAGCGGTCAAAGCTTTCGTTGATGGTAGTACTTAGAATCCCTTCGTAACGCTGTAACCAGCCTTGAGCGGCAATTACCCCGGTAAACACGGCCAGCACCAATGGCAGGCTCACCGTCAGTCCCGCGGCGTGGAACACCTGCTCCACCATCTGCCCCATCCAGCCGCCGTCCGTCTGAGTACCCGGACTTACCCCGGCAAACGCCAAAAGAGGAAGCAGCATAACTATACTGACGCTTTCAAACAACCCCAGAATAATCACCAGCACCATATCCAGAACTAATTTCCATCCGGCAAAAGCATATAGTTCCTTTACATAGCCCCAAAGTAATCTCGCCATACTCACCGCCCTGTTAATTCAATCAGCCATCGTCTGACACCGGCCAAAGGGCGTATCGCATAATATAAGAAATATAGACACTGCGGCAAAGTGATTACTCGTATATCATTCTCCGTTGGTCTAAATTGATTACCAATATAAGAAATCTTCCGTTTCCAGCCTCGCAGCAAATAAAACTTATACTGCTTATACGCAAAGTATCTTAACTTGTAAGGCACGCAATTTTTATTAAATACTGGAGTGGCAATTATCGGCATCGCCGCAAGAGCTAACTGCCTGGCTTTTTTATCCTGAGCGGCCACAGCCATAAATTCTTCTCCCAGTGGAACTTTTAACAGCTCTCCGGCTAATAATAGGGCCTGATTAAGCACACAGCGAACCTCCAAACACTGGGCCAACCGATTTACCCGTTTCCAGTCAAAACCGCCGCACTGTATCATCGCGGCAATGTCGGTCAGCCACTTTACCCTAGCCCACCCATGCTTGGCTCCATGCAGCACTAAAAACAGCAGTAGTTCTTCCTTGTTCATAACGCTGATTTTATGACCGGCTACCATGACATTTGTCAGACTCCCTTGAACATACGCAAGAGGCAAGGATAATTCATTATTTTCCAGACGCCAGTGAAGCTCTACGGCAATCCCATTTTTATGGTGTAAAGTAAAATGATTGGTTTCCGCTAACCAGCCCTTTCTCCCCCGCTCCGTTAAAAAGCTGGGATCTTCCCGCCGAAACTCCATACCTTCCAGCAGCGAAACCGCTTTATCTAACTCTTCCGGCCATACCAGAATATCCAGATCCCCGGAAACCCGGTATCCTAAATCACCGTACAGCATATAACCTAAAGGAATTCCTTTTAAAACAGCATACGCAATACCCTGCCGCTCCAAAACCGCACAGATTTTTACCAATTCACCGGTCATCACTAATGACCTTGCCATATTCTCCTTATACTCCCGGTGGAGAGCCTTCAATATCTCTTGCGGAACAAGCTCAGGCACTTGACTCAATGTTTTGTAGACTAAAGAACCCGATTGATGATACCGGACTAATGTTAAAACGTATTGCCAATCAATCGTTTCTTGAATAAGGCCGTCCTTCAGATTTTGCGCCGCCCTACTTTGTTGAACGCATCTAAACAGCAGCCTTAACTCGGGTGAACAAATATTAAGAAACCTTTTATCCATCTTATTTCGCTCCACACAAAACACTTATCCGCTATTGAACCTTTCTTTAAAAAAAGAAGACAGTTCACACACTGTCCCTTAAAAATTTGATTATATCCAAAATTAATGCTTACCAACATTTGTAGCATTGCCAAGACCATCTCCATTTGGGGGCGGATTATTGATATTAGGATCATTAATGGGAGCAACACTTCCCACTTGGGTTAGCGCAATTTCCATTTCCTGGACTTGCGGCTGACTCCATTGTTTCTTCATATTTTCACCTCCTCGTATAAAATCAGTACAATAGAATGTATTATACATTTCTATGCTGCACACATTGTCATACCGGCAACTCATCGGTATACTTGGACACGACGGTAAACCTTGGGTATCCTTCCCCTCCGGTTACTATAGTCTTCCCGCTGCAAAGCCAGGCGTGAGCCATCAATTTATTGTGTTCATCCCGGGCAACGCCAAGACACAAGATACTTGGCACCCCTTTCAGGCGGAGCAATAGTTTAGCCGTTATCGCCTGAACCAAGCACTTGCTTTCCCATGGTGTGTATGGACTTATACAGGCTAAACTCCAACGAGTCAACTCTAAATAACTAGATGTATCCATTACTTGGTTACTTTTTATAGGCATCGGCTTTTTTAAAAGCAGAGAAATGAACCTAAAAGGTACTACCAGTATACAAAGCCTTACCATACCCAGCAAAATAAAAATGCATAAGAGAAACCATTTCTTTTTTAAAGGCAGCCGCAGAAACTTGACTGCAAGCCTAAACAACCCGGGCCAGTCCTTCCCCCACTAACCTCTGAAGAAACGTCACTGTATCCTGCAGGCATTGCTGCCGCTCTACGTCATACTCGGCAATCAGGCTATCTACCACTGCCGCGACCGGACACGGCTGAGCGATTAATACCCAAATCCGGCTCCCCACATTCCCCAACCCGTAATACTTGCCATTTGTCAGCCCCATCATCACCGCCTCACCATCCATGTCGGCCGCTACCACCGCTTGGGCTTGACCCACGGTCATGTTTTCATTAATCAAAATATCCGCCATTCTTATCATCCCATCTAGTATTAATCTTTACTTGGTTATTTATACTATTATGGTTATTTATACCATTAAATTGGAGAAACTTTCCTCCCAGACTTGAATCTGCTTATCAAGCACCGGTATATTCAAAGGGCGTGTTATACGGAACACAGGTAAGCACTTGGCTAGTGCCACACAGGTAATAAAATGGGGAACCTTTAAACCCGCTTGATCAAGCCACAAATAATAATAGGTATTACTAATAATTGATGTAATTTTCTCACTCCCATACAAAGGTGTAATAGTTACTTCCGCGCAGGCTACGGCTGTTATCTCATAAATAGCGCTAAGAGGCTGCGGCTTCTCACAAACTCTCGCCGCCACCGGAACCGCGTATTTATCCCAAGACTTACTCATTCGTCTGAGTTTTGCCGTGTCAATATCCAATAACGCGATACTGTCCGACCATAATTTTTGCTGCGGAAAGCCAGGCTGTACCCAAGGCTTTCCCTGTTTATCAAAGGTAATCGCCACCACATCATCCGCCAAAAAATAGTGTCCCCGCTTATGCAAAGCTGCTGTCATTGTGGATTTTCCGGCACCGGAAACCCCGGCAAAAATAACGCAACCTCCATTCACAAGCACAGCATTGCCATGAATGACCAGTACTCCCCGCTGGAACAATAATGCTCCCATAACCAAACCTAATAGATATAACCGGACCTCATTTTCATCACTACATTCCGGCTGGACAACAATCTTATTTCCATTGGTTACATAGAAACCGGCCACCCCGGCTACTTGATATACAAACTCCTTCCGGGTAACTTTCGAACAAACATTTTCCCCGCCCGGCGAAGTTATTCCCTCCGGCATTGAACCATACACGATTTCCACATCGCAAAGTCCTGCTGCTGCGGGAGGTAAACCCGTCAAGACAAGCTCTGAAGCGATGTTAACGCCAAAAGCCGAATACATATACCTACTATTTGCGTTCGTTTTTAATGTTTGTTCCATACCGCCATTCCCTTCCACGAAACATCCTGTAAAAGATAAATGGAAAATAATACCACACACTTATTTTACATGGTATTATTTTCCATTTCAAGTAGTTTTAATACATTTCTTTTTTCTTATACAAATCTTTCTGTTTGTTCTATTAACTTAAAGAAAACTCAAAGAAATTAGCCACGATATTATAAATCCCCGTTATTATGAATAAAGACAGAGGGTATGCTCACTTACAATTGCTTACCTAGCAAGCACCACTTTATGTAGTACCCCCTGTAATTGGTCTAATAATTTTCTCCTGCTAAAATATTCCCGGGCATATACTCTGCCCTTTTCCCCCATTGTTCTTCTAGCTTCGGCACTCAGGTTATAAAGTTGTAATATGGCGTCAGCCAAAGCCTTTGGATCACCCGGACAGCAGCTTATTCCCGCCCCTGCCTCTTTTATAATCGCCGCCCCTTCCCCCCGCAGCGCCGCTATAATAGGTTTACCGCTAACAAGATAGGACTGCACTTTAGCCGGAAGCGTAAGACTGACGACAGCGTCGTCTACTAAGGATACTAATAAGGCATCCGCCTTTTCGTAGTAAAAGGGCATACTCTCGATCGGTTTTCTGCCTAATAAATGAAAGTTTTCCTCCAGTCTGCGCTCAGCCACTTGTTCGGCTAACCAGCTTCTTTTACGCCCATCCCCGATAATAACCCAATGAATTTTTCGATGTTCGCTTACTAATTCAGCCGCGTTAATGATGGTATCGAAATCCTGAGAATCGCCAATATTCCCTGTAAATACAATATGAAAGGCATCCGGCTTAAATGCAAACGCCTCTTTTACCTTTGCATCCCCCGACAGACCGCCGTCCGCCCATTGCGGAAAATACATTAACCGTTCAGGCTTTATGCCTCTTGCCGCTAACTGGTCAATAAAGCCTCGTGAAGAAGCCAATATGCTGTCACACTGCCGATAGATGAACATAGAAATAAAAGAAAATAATTTTATTACCCGGCTGTTATTAGTTGCCCTATTTGCCCGCAAGTTATCCGGCCATAAATCCAGCACATACAAAACCAGAGGCAGTCCCAGCATTTTTTTCAATAGAATAGCCGGAATAGCCATCGTAACAGGTGACAACTGATAAACAAGAATAACATCATACTTCTTTTTCTGTCCAATAAATGTTAGTGCCCGGCAGCTTGCCAAAATCATAAAAGACAAATAATTGAGCAGCAATTGCGCAGCTGTACTGCGAAAACGGGGGATGAGCGGAACCCGCACGGTAACATCATGCCCCTCAGCCTTTAACCCCAAGCACATATCATTGACACGGAATGACTCCGGCCAAAAATATTGGCAGACGCAAAGTATCCTCATTAATTTCCTCCCTTAAAAAAAAGATAAATTTGCTATCTCTTTGCCCAATGAAAGGATTCGAGAAAAAAACTGTCTCATTTTTAAATATGAATTTCTATAAATACTTACCCTCACAGTATCTGCGATCAACTCGCTAACTTCGGTAATTGGTAATTTCCGAAAAAATTCTGCCCGTTTCGCATTATATGGAACAGAACAGATTGCCGACGGATTATAGCGAATAGCCTGCTGTAAATCTGCTTTTTGGCAGATAAGCGTATCCGCTACTTTCGAAAACATTTCCGCCCCTTTGGGAGAATTCACAATAACAAGCGATATCCCCCAGTCATCATCAAGGTGGGGGAAAACATTTTCTATGCCCCAAAAATCAGCTAAAGTTATATCACTCTGATTATCTTATTCCCATTGGCAAGTTCAAACCCTACAGAATACCTCTTCCAGCCTACGGTTTTATCTCGAAAATTAACAGCCTGTAACGCATTAGCACCAATAACTGACTTTCGGTATAGTTCCCATACCAACGGCGAAGGAACACCATGACAAATTAAGTCTAAACAAATTAAATTCTCATACTCCTGCCCCAAATAGGCTTTCAGACCGGCAATCTGGCAGGGTGTTCCCGAGAATAATACTTCTCTCTTCTGCAGTAGAAAATGTTTCGCCTGAATATAGGTATCGCCTATACGGCTTTGGACATATTTCGATCCCCGAAACCGATATAGCTGCTCCGGATTATCCGTCCAGTCATGTACAACACAAAAACTCTTATTAAAAACGGCCCCGAAAATAGCGCCGCCATTATACAGCACCTTTTCCGCAAGAGGCGAAAACACGCCTCCTGAAGAGCTTTGCATTCTGACATTATCCTCTTTATGCCTACAGGCGTAAGCCTCCGGTTGTCGTTCAACACTATGCGCCAATACTATCGGACACACTCTTTGACAGAGTCCGCACTCTATACATCGTTGCCCGTCCACTACCGGATACCAAAACCCCTCACCATCTGTCTGCATACTAATACATTTTTCAGGGCAGGCGCTGTAGCAAGCGTGACAACCACAACACAACTGTTTAGGCACGTGGCTAATCATAGCAACTCACTCCACACACTCTTCGAATAGTATGCAAAATTCGTTTTGTTGGGGACAGCAATAATTCTTTTTCATAGCTATTAAAACCTATGACCCACATCCAAAATAAATATAAGATAGAAAATAGCATTATTTTGCAAGCTAACAACAAAACTGT
>JAGGAE010000027.1 GCA_017889725.1 Bacillota bacterium
GACCGCATTACGGAAGAGTACTTGATTGAAAGGCAGATACATGATCTTGCCATCGTGCCGGTTTCTACTCCCGGTTATGGGGGTACGCAGGCGGAGGGATACTTTTTAGCGCTGCGGGAAATTGTGGCTCATCTTGCTGAGCCGGCGCCTAAGCATAACAAGATTAATGTTTTTGTTCCTAATATGAGTCCCGCCGATATTCGCGAATTAAAGCGGATGCTGGAGGTGACAGGGGTGGAATATACCTTATGTCCGGACTTTTCTGATACCCTGGACCGTCCGTATCTGGAAACCTACAGCAAAATGGCTCCCGGCGGCACCCGGATAGACGATATTAAGGCCATGACCGGGGCGGTTGCTACTATAGAAATAGGGGTGACTGTTGAGGAGAAATATTCACCGGGGCAATTTCTGAAAGAGAAGTTTGGCGTTCCGCTGTATACGCTGCCGATGCCTATAGGTGTAAAGAACTGTGACGCCTTATTCGAGGCGGTGAGCAAGATCAGCGGGAAAAAAGTGCCTGAGGCTATCTTGAGTGAACGAGGACGGCTCTTGGATGCTATGGTAGATAGTCATAAATATAATTTTGCCGGGAACAGCGTTATTTTCGGTGAACCGGAGCTCGTGTATGCGGTCAGCCAGTTATGTATGGAGAACGGCGTGTATCCTAAGGTTATTGCAACTGGAGGACCGGGCGGCAAGCTGAGGGAACTGCTTCAAGGGGTGGTGGCGGAGTGTCCCGAACTGGTAGAGGTACTCCTTGAATCGGATTTTTGCGAAATCAGGGAAAAAAGCAGACTGCGTAACGTCAATATTGCGATTGGGCATTCCGAAGGCCGGTATCTTACCGAGCATGAGAATATTCCGTTGGTGCGTATCGGGTTCCCCATACATGACCGGGTGGGAGGCCATCGTCTTCTGTCGGTGGGTTACACAGGAACAACCTTGTTTTTGGACCGCATAACCAATACGCTTTTGGAACGGAAGCTCGAAACCTACCGGACCGATATGTATAACCTATATTATAAGGAAGAAAATGATCTTGCGGCGGAGGAAGATGAGGTGAAGCATGATGAGCTGTTCCTGTCCTAGTAGTACAGCTGTAGATACAACCCGGCATCCTTGTTATTCGTCCGAGGCGCAGCACAAATTTGCCAGGCTTCACTTGCCGGTAGCGCCGAGGTGTAATATCAGCTGTAATTATTGCAATCGTAAGTATGATTGTGTAAATGAAAGCCGTCCGGGAGTAACCAGTGAGGTACTTAGCCCGTTAGCCGCTAAGAAAAAATTTGACTGGGTAAAATCGGAAGTGGAAAATCTCGCGGTGGTTGGCATTGCCGGACCGGGAGATGCGCTGGCAAACTGGGAAGAAACCTGTGAAACCATTCTGCGCATTAGGGAAGACAACAAGGATATTATTTTTTGTTTGTCCACCAATGGTCTGATGCTCCCTCGCTATGCCAAAGATATTGTTGATCTAGGGGTGCGTCATGTTACGGTAACGCTGAATACGATTGATCCGGTTATCGGTGCCAGGCTATACCGGCAGGTGAGTTTCGAGGGAGTAACCTATACGGGCGTGGAAGGGGCATCCTTGCTTTTGAAAAACCAGCTGGAGGGTATAGCGCAGCTGGTCCGGGCAGGGGTACTGGTAAAAATAAATATCGTTATGGTAACGGGTATAAACGACAGACATATTCCTGAGGTGGTAAAGAAGGTTAAGGAACTGGGTGTCTTTGTTACTAATATTATGCCGATGATTGCTGCTCCCGGGTGCGCGTTCGAACATATAGCTCCTACCAGCATGAAAGAGGTTAATGCGATGCGGGATCTCTGCCAGTTAGATATACGGCAAATGCGGCATTGCCGCCAATGTCGGGCGGACGCGGTAGGGCTTTTGGGGGATGACCGGTCTGCGGAATTCAGCGGCTGTCATGCAAAACCGCAGAAAGGCAAGCCTGCTGCCAAAACATATAAAATTGCGGTGGCTTCGAAGCATGGTAAACTGGTAGATTTACACTTTGGGCATGCCACCCGGTTTATTATTTATCAAGTGGAAGGCGACTCCTACCAGATTCTCGAGGTGAGAGAGGTGGGGCAATACTGTATAGGGGCCGATGAGTGCCAGACGCCGGAAGATAACAAAACGGCGGTGATAAACGCCCTCAGTGACTGTGATGCTTGTGTAACCATGCGTATCGGATATCATGCCCAGCAAAACCTTACTAAGCGGGGCGTAAAGAGTATTGAATGCTGTTATACCGTGGAACATGGTATAAAGATGGCCGTTGTTGAACTGGAAAAACAGACAGCTTGAGAAAGGAGATCGGTCATGCAAAAACCTAAGACTCATATTTTCGTATGTACCAGTTCGAGAATTGGGGGACAGCAAAAGGGCTTTTGCCATACAAAAGGCGCTGTCGAGATTATGGCAAAGTTTATGGAAGAAATTGAAGAGCGGGATTTAGGCGGGGAAGTCTTCGTAACCAATACCGGATGCTTTAGTATTTGTGAAAAGGGCCCTATTGTAGTTGTGTATCCGGATAATGTTTGGTATGGATCCGTTACGGTAGATGATGTTGAAGAAATCATGGAGAAACATATAGAAGGCGGTAGCCCTGTAGCACGGTTGGAAATATAGGGGAAGGCAAGTACAAGGAGGAGGTGAGCCGGAGTGGCTAAAGAAATTGCGATATTTTGTGATGCCAGCGGCGTTAATGCCAGACTGGGGGAAGAAGGAAAATTGGTGGTATATCACCGGTGGCAGGGCGATTGGCAAGTGGTTAGAGAAAAGGAATTTTTCCTTGATGCCCAGGCCGGACTTCGCCGAATGCGTCTGCAAATTGAGGAGATGTTGGAGTTTCTCGGTGAATGCCGTATTTTTGTAGCGGCGGCGGTTACGGGTGTACCCTATTATGAGTTGGAAAAGGCAGGTTATAACGTTTGGGAGTATGCGGGTATGCCCTTTGATTATCTGGATGAAGTATGGGCGCGGGAAGAGCAGGATGCAATGGAAAAGAGAAGATCGACCGGCGTGGTGCCTGTGCTTGCTACTCCGACAGAAAAGTCACCGGGACATTTTACAATATCACTCAAAGAAATTCAGCAGAAAAACGCCGGGGTAACCTCCAAGCAAATCCTGTTGCCGTTTATTACCCGACAGAAATTCCGAGTGTTGGAGGTAGTATGCAACCACCTGCCTCCCTGGATGGAAATGCAATTAGATAAGCAAGTATATAGTTACACTACGGAACGAATTTCGCCTAATGAAATAGTAGTCAAAATTAATAATTTAGGGTATACGGATTAGTGTGTTGAAAACCCTAAGGGAGTTAAATAATGTTTTTTCTTTTAGGTAATAGAGTCATTTCAGGCTGATACCTTGCATAAATCTATATTGTTCACTGATGAGTAAAACCAGCAACTCCTTAGAATTGCTGGTTTTGCAATTTGCAATAGTATTGGTCTTGTGGCGTCCTCCGTCTGCTTGTTGCTAATGCATCACTAGCGCATGTCTATCCACAGCCAACGGCGGCTGCTCCATCCATTTGTGCCTAATCATGAGCTGCGCTGCATCTTCCAGGTACGCGGAAGCTTCCGTCATTAGCCGCAGGTAGTTGCCGGAGATGTCCATCCTAGCGGTGCTGGCTAGCGCCATACCGTAGTACATTATGCCAGACTGAATGATGAGCGCGGTGTGTTGCAGCATCAGCTTGTCCGAATAGGGCGCAACCGTGGAGTTGGTGACATAGGAGTCGAGAGCCATGGGTGCAGGCAGGTCGTTATTAATGAGAAGGGCGCTCAATACTTCGATATGCTTGTGGGCAATCTGCTTTCCCCTCAGAAAGAACTCCCGCAGTTCCTTCGATTCGGCGGTTTGGGCAAAGCCCATCAAGAGCGGCTTGCCCATAATATTGTTTTGGCATCCAACGAAGATATTTCCAATCTCCACCGCATTGAGCGGGCGCTTGGTTCCAAATAGACTGCCCATGTAATCGCTGCTCTGTACGAACTCCGGTTTTTCCGGAGCCGAGATGTAAGGACCTCGAATATAAAGACCTTTCGATTGCTCCGTCTTTACGGCCTTATCCTCGACCTCAACCATCTCGGCAATACTTTGTTGGAAATGCTGTCGAACATCTTCCCGAGCGGATAGGGTAAGCGCTATTCCGTAGCCGTTTAACCCCAAGCGGGCCAGGTTACGGATGTAGGCCAGGAAGAACGGGTCGGAGTAGAGTCGTGGCGCGTCCGCGTTCACATCACTGTCCGTGAATCCTATTGGTATTGGGTAATCGTCGCTGCGGAGGATTTGCTTGATTCGCTCGATTTGGTTCCGTGTTACCTGCTGGGCGAAACTTATAACCTGGCGTATTTCCTGATCTTCATCTTTGGATAGGGAATATTGGAACATACAATCGGAGAGCGTGGCATTCATGTACTGCATCCACAGCATGCCGATGGCATTGGCAGTGAGATGGGTCTTGAATTCCTGTTGCACAGGGCTGGCCTGCGGTGTGGTATATACCTGAGATGTAGTGTTTTCTTGCATAGTTTACCCCCCATAAATGTTTAGCTGTAGTTTGTGCGCTTTGGGGCGTTTTAATCAGGAACCCTGCCAAAAAGACAATAGTTGTCGGGTTCACTTCCGTGGTATTGGGATTTCAATAAAATTACGGTAACTCAATTTCAACACACTAATCTCGATATTCATAATTTACAATACAGTGGCTAATGGTAAAAATAATGGAAAATGAGGAAAGTCACAAAATCGGGGGAATGTCGGTTTTATGGCTTTTTTTGGTAAAAAACGGCGAAATGGTTACCCGAAAACCAACTTTTAAAATGTTGGAAAATAAATTAATACATTGACAAATAATGAGCAACGGGTTGAATATATTAGTAGTGGTTAATTTATCCAACTGATTAAGGGGGGTGTGGCGCGTGAAGAAAGCGCTGATCAAATCAATATTCGAAAGGATAAAGTATGGCGGCTTGCGAGTAGTTTACTGGGATGGCGAAGAAGTGTTGTATGGTGATCAGTCGCCGGAATTTCACCTGATTTTCAATCAGCCGCCGCCGCTCAATTTTAATATTGATGACCCGATGGTGGGTTTTGGCGAAGCGTACATGGATGGAATTATTGATTTTCAGGGAACTATCGAAAGCATGATACTCCTGATGGAGAAAAACCGGGATGCTTTTTTAAGCAATTCAACCGGGTCTAAAGTGCTGAAAATACTAAACAGTGCAGCCGATAAGTTGCAGCAGAAAAACAATATTGCGCACCATTATGATTTGGGAAATGACTTTTTTGCGCTTTGGCTTGATGAAACCATGTGTTACTCCTGTGCTTATTTTGAAAAACCGGAATATTCCCTGCATGAGGCCCAAATAGCAAAAATAGATCATATTTTGAAAAAGCTGAATCTCAAACAGGGGGAACGCTTATTGGATATCGGCTGTGGCTGGGGCTGGCTTATTATTAAGGCCGCGCAGCAGTTCGGGGTTAAAGCGCTGGGCATAACATTAAGTGAGGAACAGTATCGCGGTGATAAGGAACGTATTGCTAAACTGGGGCTGGAAGACCAGGTGGAGGTTAAACTAGCAAATTACCTGGACCTGGATGAAAAGGAATACCAATTCGATAAGATTGTCAGTGTGGGAATGTTTGAACATGTAGGAAAGAAAAATTTGCCCTTGTATATGGATAAGGTTAACCGTCTGCTTGTCTCCGGTGGTTTGTCGCTCCTGCATACGATAACCGGAACCACCGAGGATATTCCGACTAACTCCTGGATGAAAAAGTACATTTTCCCCGGAGGCTATGCTCCGTCTATGAGGGAAACCGTCTGGCTGCTACCGGAATACAATTTCCACCTTTTGCACGCGGAAGGCCTGCGACTGCACTATGCCAAAACGCTGGATTGCTGGTATAAAAATTTCAGCGATCATATAGAAGAAGTTCGTCAAAAATTTGATGAACGGTTTATCAGAATGTGGAGCCTGTATCTTCGGGGCTGTGCCGCTACCTTCCGGGTGACCGGGTTAAATGTTTATCAGCTATTATTTTCTAAGGGCATAAATAATGACGTTCCCATAACGTTTGATTATATATATCATAGTCACTAAAAGTCAGGCTAACCGGAATTTCCGGTTAGCCTGACTTGTTTTTTGTAGAAAAAAAGCAATAATAATACATATAGGACATGTCGGAATATTACAACTTTGTCAGAAAGGAAGGATTCGGGAAAGTTTTGTAGAAAATAAATATTAATTAATAACCTATTTCTATGAAATTTTGGAGGGAAGAAAAAATGGCATTTCAATTAAATGATCATGTTACATATGTCGGTAAAATCGACTGGGAACTTCGGAATTTCCACGGCGAAGAATATTCTACCCATCGGGGTTCAAGTTATAATTCCTATTTAGTGAGAGACGAAAAAACCGTATTAATTGATACGGTTTGGGCTCCTTACGCTAAGGAATTCGTGGAAAAATTGAAGCTAGAAATCGACTTGAAAGAAATTGACTATATTGTTGTAAACCATGGGGAGATTGACCATAGCGGGGCGCTTCCTGAACTGTTAAAGGAAATTCCGGATACTCCCATTTATTGCACTGCTAATGCGGTGAAATCGCTTAAAGGGCATTACCACCAGGACTGGAATTTTAAGACGGTGAAAACCGGTGATCGGCTTAGTTTGGGGAATAAAGAATTAATTTTTGTTGAAATGGCTATGATGCATTGGCCTGATACTATGGGGTGCTTTCTGACGGGAGACAATATTTTATTCAGTAATGATGTCTTTGGACAGCATTATGCCTCGGAAGTGATGTACAATGACTTAGTGGATGAGGGAGAATTGTACCAGGAAGCCCTCAAATATTACGCTAATATTATCACTCCGTTTAGTAAAATTGCTGATAGTAAGCTAAAAGAAATAGCTAAAATGAATCTCCCGATTCAGATGATCTGCCCCAGTCACGGTATCATTTGGCGTGATAATCCGATGCAGATTGTTGAAACCTATGCGAAGTGGGCTAATAATTATCAGGAAGATCAGGTAACGATTCTTTATGATACTATGTGGAACGGAACACGGCGTATGGCCGAGGCGATTGCCGAGGGTATCCGTGAGACCGATCCGGCGGTTGTTGTCAAATTATATAATATGGGCCGGTCGGATCATACCGATGTCATGGCCGAGGTGTTTAAGTCCAAAGCCATTGTTGTGGGTTCGGCGACAGTGAACAAGGGAATTTTAACTTCGATTGCCGGAATGCTGGAAGAAATTCACGGTATGAGCTACAAAAATAAAAAAGCGGTGGCCTTTGGCACGTATGGTTGGAGCGGCGAGTCGGTTAAGATTATCACGGAAAGACTTGCGGCGAGCGGTTTGACAGTGATTCACGAGGGTTTAAAGGCCATGTGGAATCCCGACGATGCGGCGATTGAAGCATGTAAGCGTATGGGTGAAGAGGTGGCAAAAAGCTTATAGGGAAAAAGGATTTGGCTTAGCCAAGTCCTTTTTTTCCCATAAGCCGGTGCAACGTGAGGCGGTTGTAAAAATATACCCTGCGGCTCGAAATATTTTCTATTGCACTTTTGGCACATTGTGATAAAATCATATCATGTGTTTTTTAGGTGTGATGAAAGGTAGGTGGTTGGCATGCAGGAAATTTTCAAGTTAGATCAGGCAGCGACGGAAGTGCTGGCTGAAAAATATGGTACGCCGTTACTGGTCATGTCGCTCGAACAGGTAATAAAGAACTATCAATTCTTAGCGAATGCGTTGCCTGGTGTAAAAATTCATTATGCCGTCAAGGCCAACCCCGAACGGCGGTTAATAAAAGCCTTAATGGATAGTGGCTCCTTTTTCGATGTAGCCTCGGACGGTGAAATGCTGGAACTTACAGCTTTGGGGATTGAACCTGAGCGGATGGTATATGCAAACCCGGTTAAGACAACGAATGGATTAAAAATCGCTCTTCGAACCGGAGTAAGAAAATTCACGTTCGATAGTGCCGCGGAGATTGGGCGGATGAGTGAGCTGGTTCCGGGCGGGTCGGTGCTGCTTAGAATTCGGGTAGACAACCCGTTGGCATTGGTGGACTTAAATACTAAGTTTGGAGCTAAAGCGGACGAGGCGATTCCCTTGCTCAAGGCTGCTAAAGAACAAGGTCTTGATGCGGCTGGTTTGTGTTTTCATGTTGGCAGCCAATCGACGAGTGCTAAAGCGTATGTGGATGCAATTAAAGTGTGTGCCCGGTTATTCGCCGAAGCCAAGGCCGAAGGCATGGAACTTCGAATACTCGATATCGGCGGCGGTTTCCCCATTCCTACGCTGCAGGAAAGCTTTGATGTTGCAGCTATGACGACGGAAATACGGGAAGCCCTGCAGCAATACTTCCCTGAAACTGAAATTTGGGCCGAACCAGGACGGTTTATTTGCGGGACGGCAGTTAATTTGATAACCAAGGTTATTGGAAAACAAGTTCGAAATCATCAGCAGTGGTACTTCCTGGACGAAGGCTTGTACGGAACGTTTTCAGGAGTTATTTTTGATCATTGGGATTTTGAATTGGAAACTTTCAAAACTGGAGAAACTATTGCGGCAACATTTGCCGGTCCCAGCTGTGACTCGCTGGATGTGATGTTCAGGGATAAACTGACTCAGCCTCTTGACGTAGGGGCTTTGATTCGGGTACCTGCGTGCGGGGCTTATACTTCTGCCTCGGCGACGGTATTTAACGGTTTTGCCAAAGCGCCTATCATGATATGGGAAGAACTGAAGGACGAGGTTCTTCCCCAGAAGTAAGAGAAAAACGGAAATGCGGAAAACTAAAAAATGGACTGGCGTTGAGCTTTCAATGCCAGTCCATTTTTGCCTGTACGGGTTGAAATCATTCCTCTTCAGACGGTTCGCTGTCGGGGCGAAGGCTTTCGCGTCCTTCAAGTATTTCCTGCAGGCGATGGAGAATCCGGGAGTTCTTCTCTAATTGGGATTGTTGATTTGCGGCCGCAGTTTTTAATGGTTCTAATTCATCCCGTAATACTTGAACGGCTTGTTTTATTATTTTATCATAGGGAGACCTTTTTTTATGTGTTTTAATTCCACTTTGCAAGGACATAGTTTACCCTCCTACTCTAAATCTGGTGTATTATATGACGTTTGGGAGGGGATGGTGCAGGGCAGATGCCGAAGCCGGAGAAACAAAGGAGACCGGTGGCGTACGCTAGCAATAATGTGTCAAGCGTAGGCAGTTCAGGGCTTACCGCCGCGCTACAATTATGGTCTTACTAAGCTCGTCGCCGACAGCACCGTACCGCCCAGCATTCGCATCCAGCTCAAGGCTGGGCTTGCAAGGTCGGCCGTGACCTTGCATACGGTGCAGTTACCGGCTCTGTCGCTAAGTGCGACTGTAATTTCCGCGAAAGGCGGACGCCCTGAATCGCCTACGCTTTCGTGTAGAAAGATAAGGTGGTACCTAAGTATGCCCTACTGTTAGTGTAAGTAGGCTAATTTATTATGCAGGGGGAGGGGTTGCCGGAGCGGGATTTTAGCCACAGCCGTCGGCAGTTTTACTGCCGGTAACGGCGTAGGATATCATCCGTAGCGGAGGAATTCCCCTTCACCGAAACCTTATAGTGCATCATGGACCGAAAGTATTTTAGTGTTCGTTAAACTAATGGTATAGGTACAATCCCGAAGCCCGCGTTAGCGGGTTTCTTTATAATGGTAAAGATAGCCTATTAATCTTCCTTGTAAAAAACCCGTAAGTAATCCGCCAATCGAAAACATACAGAGCATATATATTAAAAGTTTGGCATGTTGTGGATGTACTGCTTGGTCATAGCTAAAATAGTATTTCGAAGAAAAAATAAGTTGCATAATAACCAGCGTATGCCAACTACCGGGTATTTGTATGCAAAAGTTTTTTCTATCTACCTTTATATCCAAGCGAAAGATATGATAAAAACCCGCCAATCCTCCTAAGAGTAATGTTGTCGCCCAACTGATTATCACAGTATTATCGGATGTTGTATGTAAAAGAGTATAGACTGCCCAAAATATAAATAGTAGCGGTATCGTGAAAATCTTATATAAAGGGATGATTCTTGTTTGTAGTGCGCTAATACCAACAAGAATTAGATAGCCTAATAAAATAAATACCCACCAAGGTGTATGTATAACTGCTTCCGTGATATTATCCATCTTTGAGCTCCTTTGCGTTTCATTATTTTGTACTTTGAAGTATACATGTATTTGATAAAACACTACAACAAAGGAATGATATCACGCTGTTTTTGAGTGGTAAGATGGAAAAATATCACGATATCCTGTTAAAAATTAAAAGGGTTAATTGCCGCGCAGATAATTCTGGCGGCTTTTTCATCTTAAGAAAATTAAAGGGATTAATCTGGCGTGCGTTTCGGCATTTTGGGGAGTTTGTCACGGTGGCAGCAATCCCATTAGCGATTTCCTAATCGCAAGCGGCGGTGCGGTGATCAAACCATAGGATTAATAAATTAATATACATAAAATAGAAGTGAAGGGAAATGGTAATAAACAAGAGTCAATGTAGGAGGCTGTTGTGACAAGTCAGCGTATTCTGGTGGTAGGAGGCCTGCTTTTGTTATTACTTAGTGCGGGCTATGGGGTTTTATACGACGGCATAATTATGGAAGAGCGCTACCAAGAGATGAGGTATAACCTGGATATGGCATTAAATAAGGCGGTTCAAGGGGATCCGGTTCTTGCAGGGAGGTTCGCTAAGCAGTTTGTGGCAAATAGCGAGCAAAAAGACAGGCAAGCGCGTGTGCAGCAGTTTTTAGTATTAGCGGGCGCAGCGGCTGGTTTGGCTTTATGGCTAGCTCCTAAGCTGACCATTCGTGAAAGCGTTAAGCGTATTTTTGCGCTGCTTATTGTCGGCGGAGGCGGGTTGTTGGCACTGGGAGGCTTACTAAGGGCCTGGGAGGGGAATGACTGGACTTTCTATTTGGTCATTGGAGGGTACGCCTGGATACTATTGGGTTTAGTGGGCTATCTTTTATACTCGCTGCTATATATTTGGCTTAATGATGAAATTAAGTCTAAGAAGGAATAACCCATGCTTACCCGGCGGAATTTTATAAAATTATGCATGTCGGCAACTTTGGCGGCGAGTCTTAGCGAAAGTATACTGCCGGTACTGCGGCAAGCACAGGCAGAAAAGCAGGCGGAGAAGCCGCCGGTGATTTGGCTGGAACTGGGTTCGTGTACCGGCAATTCCATTTCTCTTCAGAATGCGGTAGATCCGGGGCTGGATGAGTTTCTATCTCAGGCAATCGATCTTAAGTATCATTGGCTTCTCAATACCGTTCAAGGGCAGGATGCGGTGGATATTCTGCTCGATACTGTACATAAAGAGGCAGGACGATTTTGGCTGGTTATCGAAGGCGCAGTTATGACGGCGGCGAACGGACGAGTAAATTATGTTTTTAGTAATCAGGACAAAATGGTTACCGGGCTGCAAGCAATAGAAGAGTTTGCGGCCAAGGCAAAATATGTGCTTGCCGTTGGCAGTTGTGCGGCCTTTGGCGGTCCGTCCGCCGCCTATCCCAATCCTGGGGGTGCTGTGGGTGTTGAAAAAGTGGTAAGGGATAAGCCGGTGATTAATATTCCGGGCTGCCCGGCCAATTCCGATTGGATTACGGGAACTATGAGCCATCTTATGCTTTACGGAATTCCAGAGCTAGATAGTCTCCACCGTCCGAAACTTTTTTACGGAAGAACCATTCATCAATTGTGCCAGCGGCGGCAGTTGTTTGAAGACGGAATCTTTGCCAGCTTTCCCGGTGAAGCAGGCTGTTTGTACAAAGTAGGCTGCAAGGGGCCGACAACCTATGCCGATTGTCCGCTTCGTCAGTGGAACAACCATATAAGCTGGCCGGTTAAAGCCGGAGCCCCTTGTATTGGCTGCACTAGTCCCAAATTTCCTGACAGTAGTATGCCGTTTTACGAGCATTTTCCCGATATCTCCACTCCTTCGACGCGGGTGAGCGTTAAAAAAATTAGTGCGGCGTTTGTGGCATTGGGGGTCGGTGTCGTGGGAACTCATTTAGCAGCCGGCGTATTTTCCCGGCGCATTCATCAGCATTTTTTGGACGGAACAAAACCCAGTGATCCGACACCGCCGGAAAATTTGGCGGAGGTAAAACAGGAACTGGATGATCTTATCCGGAGGCAAAATGCCTTATTAAGTGAAACCAAGCAGCTTGAGACTGTTGCAGCAAAAGAAAAGAAGAGCTGGGCAAGACGGGTAGCTGACTTTTGGAGAACCGAGGACAAGGATGGGAAATAAATGACCAGGCAGGTAGTTTTCCCTGTTACCAGAATGCATGAACCACTTCGTGTAGAGGTGGAAGTACAAAACGGACGGGTGGCGGATGCCTGGATAAGTGGAACTATGTTTCGCGGCTTTGAGTTCATGATGGTAGGTCGTGACCCGAGAGATGCCGTGCTGTTTACCCAGCGCATTTGCGGTATTTGCTCCAGCGCCCATGCGGTTGCCGGGGGACTGGCCCTTGAACAAGCCTTTGGTGTTCAGCCTACGCCTGACGGACAGCTTTTAATCAATTTAATATTAGCCGCTGATTTTTTACAGAATCACTTGCGGCATTTTTACTTATTGGCTATGCTGGACTATGTTACGGTTGATGGCATGCCGCCTTTTGCCCCGCAGAAAAATTGGGATCTCCGCTTGCCGAAGGCAGTCAGTGATACTCTTGTAGATCATGCCAAAAAGGCGGTGCAGGTATCGGCGAAGGCTCATTCGATGTTTGCGCTTTTTGGCGGGAAAGCGCCGATGCAGCAGACGATTATACCTACCGGGGTAAGCCATATTATTGAAAGTGACCGCATTATGGCCTATAGCAGTATGCTGAAAGAGGTGCTGGCTTTTATTGAGGAAGCGTATATAGCCGATGTACTGACAATCGCCCAATACTATCCGGATTATTATGAGTTAGGCGCAGGCTATGGCAATCTTCTCTCTTATGGAATGTTTTTAGAGGCGGGTGAGAGAATTTTTCCTGCAGGGGTTGCTATCGGCAAGGGGGCGGTGGCGGGTTTGAGCCTTTCGGATATTACGGAGTCAACTCACGCAAGCTGGTATGGCGACCAGACAGGAAGTGGAGAAATGCAGCTTAACCCGGATAAGGAAGGGGCGTATAGCTGGGTAAAAGCACCGCGGTATCAGGGCTTAGCGGTGGAAGGCGGGCCGCTGGCCAGGGGGTGGATAAGTGGGGAGTATCACCGGGGTGTTTCGGTGATGGACCGGTTGGTGGCCAGGGCGAAAGAAAGTTTAAAAATTGCGGCGTTGGCCGAAAAGTGGTTGGGCAAACTGGCGCCGGGAGCACCGGCCTTTCAGGTATATACACCGCCGGAGCGGGGCGAAGGGATTGGGCTGACTGACTCTATGAGGGGCGCATTAGGGCACTGGCTGGCGTATGAGAACGGGCGAATCACTCGCTACCAAATTATAACCCCGACAGGCTGGAATTTTTCTCCTAGGGACGAAAAGGGCTTGCGCGGACCGGTGGAAGAGGCGCTGATCGGCATACCGGTAAAGGATCCGGAAAATCTGGTTGAGATTGGCCGGGTAATTCGTTCCTTCGACCCTTGTTTTAGTTGTGCGGTCCATGCCTTTGAGGTGCCGTCCGCTAGGGAAGGGGTTAAATAAAGGGGTAAATTCGGTTGTATACTACAATTGAGTCTGCATTAGGTAAATGAGCATGTTTT
>JAGGAE010000086.1 GCA_017889725.1 Bacillota bacterium
GCATCTTCCTGTGTATCGGTGTAATATTGACGCCTGCGCCCCTTTTCAAAAAAGCCGAAATGCTCATACAGCTGCCGGGCAACCGCATTCGACACCCTAACCTCCAGTGTCATCGCAGTTGCGCCTAGATCTCTCGCCTTGTTAATCAGCGAGGTTAATAAAGCTTTCCCCAGCCCTTGATGCCGGTGCTGGGGTAAAACCGCAACATTAGTAATGTGGGCTTCGTCTAGAATCATCCACATTCCCGCGTAGGCTACAACTTGCCAGTCGCATTCCATAACCAGGTAGTGCGCCAAATCATTTTCATTTATTTCTTCTTCAAACGCTGCCCGCGACCACGGAGTAAGAAACGAGGCATTTTCAACCGCAACTACTGCATCAATGTCAGCGCTTTCCATTTTTCGGATAGATATTGCACTCATTTCAAGCCGCCGTGGCGGGCGGACCATAGTTCTTCCGCCTCAGAACGTCTTATGTACATGGGCTCAAGAGTCATTACATCTTGGGAAATACCCGTCTTTAGCATTTCCAATCCCGCATAAGCCACATTCGCGGCCCGCGGCATAGCCAAATGCGGTCCGGCAACCATCAATTTGTCACTTACAGGGATTTTACCGTTATATAATTTGATTGCCTCTCCTAGTATCACAACCGGTTGGTCTAGCGCTTGCCATTCTTTAATAGCTTCGGCCAGACTGACAACATGAGGCTGACGCATAACAGCAACAGTATTTCCCTGCCCTTGGTAAAGCGCCAAATACATATTGCCTTTTTGCGCATCCAATGTTGCCGCCAGTACTGCCCCAGGCACACAACATCCATAGGCCAAAGCTTCCAGTGTGGGCACTCCTACTACCGGTACCTGCCACGCATACGCCAACGCTTTGGCTGTTGCCAGTCCAATACGGAGACCCGTAAAAGAACCGGGTCCAATGCTAACCGCCACCGCTTTTATCTGATTTTGCGACACGCCAGCCACGTTAAGCAGTTGCTCAATATTCGGCATTAATTGTTCTGAATGATTTTTCTTTGTTTCCAGTGTTAATTCAGCCAGCAAAGTTCCCTCTGTAGCTAAAGCAACACTCGATACCAGCGTCGCGGTATCTATTGCAAGAATCGGCAACTACTTCAACCCCTCACACAACATAACAAATCTATCCCCTACACCATTTACCCGAATAATACGTTCATTGGGCTCCTGCCCTAAAAGTATCTCAATCCACAAATATTCTTGGGGCATATACTCACGAAACTTATCCGCCCACTCAATAATTGCCACACCCGCGTGTCCGATATACTCATCAAACCCAATGTTTTCCAGTTCGTCAATTCTGTCTAAGCGATACAAGTCGAAATGATAAATAGCAAGCCGCCCCTCTTCATACACTTGCATAATCGTAAACGTCGGACTGGTAACATCCTCGCTGACACCTAGTCCTTCGGCGATTCCCTGAGTAAATAACGTTTTTCCCGCCCCTAAGTCTCCACTGAGACAAATAACATCCCCGGCCTCGAGCTTGGCTGCAACCCGTTTGCCCAATTGCAGCGTCTCTTCCGGCCGAGTTGTAATAAATTCTCCCATACCTTCCTCCTAGCGAAAATGGTTGTAGCCTTTCGGATTCAACCTGACCGGCTTTCCAGTCTGCCCCAACAACGTAACCCCTTCCCCTTCTGCAACCTCACCAATAGCGGAAAACTGTCCCGCCACCTGCGGCAGTCGGGCAAACTGTTCTGGACTGATAGTAAAAACCAGTTGATAATCTTCGCCCCCATAGAGCGCGTAATCCAACGGTTTTTTACGAAAAAGCGCTGCGGCCTGAACCAGTTCCGGCGAAAGCGGTATCTTTTCCGAGTATAGCTTAATCGCCTTGCCGCTAGCCTTAGCCAGCTCATTGGCCTCACTGGCTAACCCGTCACTGATATCATTGGCGCTTGTTGCCCCCCAGGCCGCTAAACTTTGACCCAGCGCTACCTGAGGCCGAGGCGTTAAATGCGCCGTAACCAGCGGCCAGGCATACTCATAATCCTCCCAGCCTCGACGTCGTAAGAGATCAAATCCACAGGCGGAGTTTCCCAAATAGCCAGTTACTGCTACTAAATCTCCAGGTTTTGCGCCTGATCGTCTAAGAAGTCCCGCCGGTTCCACTTCTCCGGTTACCGCCACGTTAATTACCAATCCTTCTGGGCTGGAAACCGTATCGCCGCCAACCAGATTGACGGAATACTCCCTGCATATTTCTTTTATGCCGCTATACAAATTGACGACATATTCTACCGAAGTTTCAACTGTCAGGGCTAACGAAACTACAATATGCTTAGGTTTTCCTCCCATAGCCGCAATATCGCTCAAACTCACTGCAACCGCTTTATACCCCAGTTGCCAGGGCGATGTCGTTGTCAAATCAAAATGTACTTTTTCTACCAGCATGTCCGTGGTCAAAAGCTCCAATTTACCACGCCCTGGAACGTACACAGCCGCATCATCACCAATTCCCACTACTAAACTGGTTTGATCCACCGTCGCCCCGTCTTTTATAAGATCAATAAGACCAAACTCTCCGACTTCACTTAACTTCATAAACACCACCGTTAACTAATTTTATTTCTGTATAGCATTGGCATTTCCTGCCTTGTTAGTATGCCACTGACGAAAAAAAAGTTGTACTAACAAAGGATTTCCCGGCTAAATGTAAAAAATATGTATTTATTGTCTTTTAATTTGGAAAGTCTAATCTAGGGTTTTCCGGTTAGTAAGGCAACAATACTATAGAGAACAGAAGGTAATATTATGCGACCAACAATTGCCGAAATCAATTTAGCGGCCATCCGCCATAACATTAGGCAAATACAGGAGGCAGCCGGTCCTGATACCAAACTTTTTGCCGCTATTAAAGCCAATGCGTATGGGCATGGTGCCGTAAAGGTAGCTCAAGCCGCCTTGTCAGCCGGAGCATACGGCCTAAACGTAGCTATCCCGGAAGAAGGCGCCGAGCTTCGCGCTGCTGGTATAAATGCTCCTATTCTTATTTTGGGCGTAGTTCTGCCTGAACAGGCTGATTATGTCATTCATCATAAACTCATAGCCACGGTATGCACCAAAGAAGGTATTGAGGCATTAGCGGCTTGTGCCGAGAAACGAAATACGCGTACACCCGTTATGCTCAAAATTGATACCGGTATGGGTCGTATCGGTATTAAACCAAGCCAATTTAATGAGTTCAAGCAACTTTTAGCCAACCGCCCAAGCCTTGAGCTAGCCGGAGTTTTCACCCACCTCGCTACAGCCGATGCAGCGGATAAAACCTATGCCATCAAACAAATAGAAGATTTTAATCATATTGCCCACGCCATGCCGGAAAATTGTTATATTTCAGCCGCCAACAGCGCTGCCATCATCGACTTATCCGGTGGTTATTCCAACATGGTTCGTCCAGGCATAATCATATATGGTTTACCACCCTCCAGTGAAATGCACAAGCACCTGGATCTTCACCCAGCTATGCGACTTAAAACCCGAATCGTCTTTATTAAAGAAGTACGCCCTGACACAGCTGTGAGTTATGGTTGTACTTATCACACTACACAAACGACCTACCTTGCCACCCTGCCTATAGGCTATGCCGACGGCTACAACCGCCTATTATCCAACAAGGCCGAGGTGCTTATCGGCGGCAAAAGACATCCCGTAGTCGGCCGGGTATGTATGGATCAAATCATTGTTGATCTTGGCCCTAAGTGTGATGCACACATCGGAGATGAAGCGGTACTCTTTGGCCGCCAGGGCGATGCCGAGATTACCGTCACTGAGCTGGCCGACTTAATCGGCACAATTAACTACGAACTCGTCTGCGCCGTCAGCCAAAGAGTCCCTCGGGTATACTTAAACGAATAAACTGTAGACCACCCGTCAAACGGGCAATGTCGTCAACTTAAGAAAAAAGAAATAAAATTCCTAAAAGGCCTTGACAAAATATCCAAAAAA
>JAGGAE010000028.1 GCA_017889725.1 Bacillota bacterium
GGAACTGCAATAATAAAAGAGAACTCGGCCGCCGCCGTACGACTCATTCCAAAAAATAACCCCCCGGAAATGGTTGAACCGGAGCGGGAAAATCCCGGCCATAATGACAGTACCTGAAACAAACCAACAAAGAAGGCTTGCCGCAATGACATATCTTCAATTTGCCTCGTTCTAGGGCGTCCGGCCATTTTTTCTGCAACCAGCATTAATACGGCTCCCATCACTAACCCGATAATTACTGTTAAGGGAGAAAATAAATACGCTTTTATAGGCTTATGCAACAAATACCCTATCGCCATCACCGGAACAATAGCTACCGCCACATGAAATATTGACAGATTTCCGGTTACACTTACTCTTCTAAAGTCAAACATTCTTTTAAACTTGCCCCAATATAAAATCAGCACCGCCAATATAGCCCCCAACTGAATAAACACCTCAAAAACTTTAGACGCCTCACTCTCAAACCCCAGCATAGATCCCACCAAAATCATATGCCCTGTCGAAGAAACAGGCAGAAATTCGGTCAAACCTTCCACAATACCAATAATCACAGCAATAATGCTATCGCTCATATCAATCTCTCCCTCCCATAAGATAACATTTCCTATTATACACCATTCCCCTGCGAACACACACAAGGTAGTTTAACGAAAAATGCTCCCTTTATATACCGGTTTATCCTTTACAATATGAACCTGATGTTCCTTGTCCATAAAAGCAACAAAAACTTCTTCTAAAGCATTATATTGACTTTTCAGAATACCAATTTGAGCGTCGGAGAACCCCAGACTGCGGAGAGTCTGTTCGTCAATCTGCTTTTCGATTATGACCGGAAATAGAATGCGGTTTGCGGCCACAGTAAGATTCACTTGGCAAGGTTTTATAGGCAAATACTCAGATTTTTTCAGTACGCTAAGACGACCATTCGGCTCTAGCACAGCCAGTTCCACTTCAGTAATATCAAAGACATCCTTTTCTCGCAATAATTGTAAAACAGTTTCGACTGTTATCCTCACTTTACACAGGCGTTCTTTTATAATTTGCCCGTTTTCCACCACTACTACGGGTTCAGACGTTAAATTTTTGTACATGCCCCGTGACTTTACCGACACCCATGAGAGCGCAACTTGAAATAGCGCTAAAAGAGCCAATGCAACCAGTACACGTCCCAGCTCAATACGGGAATCGGCAATACCGGCTCCGGCTACCGTACCCGCCGTTACCGACACAACAAAATCAACAGCCGTCAGTTCCCCTAAATGGCGTTTTCCCATTACAAGCCATATTGCGATCATAAACGACAGGGTGGCTACTACGCTAAATGCAATGTTACCTAAGCTTCCCATAGTATATCCTCCTGCTAACCTCAGGCTTAGTTTCGGTACACGCAGGTTGTTTCATGTATCAAAAAATAATAGCAAACTTTGACAAACGAATCACAAAAGTACTGAATTTAATTACCGCGTCCCCCGCCGAAACCCTTTAACTCGTCCAACATCTCTTTATTCAGCCCTGCCAGCCCATTACACAATCCATTCATATCCGTATCTTCACCGCGATTCTCCAAATACCGTTCTAATTTACGTTTAACTCGCTGCAAAGCATTGTCGATGGATTTTACATGCCGGTCCAGTTCAGCTGCGATTTCCTGGTATGACTTACCGTCCAGATAGGACATAAGTACTTTCCATTCCAGGTCACTGAGAATTTCCCCCATTTTCTCCTCAATATCAACAAATTCCTCTCTGCTGATAACGAGTTCCTCAGGATCCGCAACTTTAGCACCGGAAAGGACATCGAGCAATGTCCGGTCGGAGTCTTCATCGTAAATAGGCTTATTGAGAGAAACATACGAATTAAGAGGAATATGTTTCTGTCTTGTGGCGGTTTTTATCGCCGTAATGATTTGACGTGTAACGCAAAGCTCGGCAAACGCACGAAATGAAGCCAGCTTATCATTGCGAAAATCACGAATGGCCTTATATAAGCCAATCATACCTTCCTGGATAATATCTTCACGATCTGCTCCAATCAAAAAGTATGACCTGGCTTTGGCACGGACGAAATTGCGGTATTTATTAATCAAATACTCCAGTGCGACAGTGTTGTCATTATCCTTGGCATCGATAACAATTTGTTCATCAGTCATGTTCTCAAAACAAACGTACACGTCGCGTTGGGTATTGGCCCGCATCAAATCGCCCCCACTTCTAATATTACCAATCCTACTTAAAAATAAAGTGCACTAAAAACGGTTAGTGCGCTTATTTATACAGCATGTATACATGCGTTTTACATCAAAATTATACCTTACTGACACCTTGTAGTCAAGCTAATCTTAGGATGGGGCTAAAAGCGGCGGCGTCTCATCTCATCCAGCTTTTCCATTACTTCCCGACTTACACAGCCACCAATTTCCCGACGTCGCCGATTGAGTACAGAGTCGGTATAGCCATCTCGCAAAAGTTTATCCGCCTTACGTACATCACTTAAAAGCTCTCTGGCGGGAATGCGCCAGGCTCCTACGCCGAAAATTGTCATTTGCTCCGCTCCGTCAGAGGTAACAACATAAACCGCTTCTCCTTGCCGAACAAGCTGATAGGCTGTTTTTTCAATATAACTGTCCGCTGTTTCCCCTTCTTTCGTAAACACCACTTCCAGGTGTCCGGGGACAGCCTCGATTACCGAACGGTCTCCGGCCGTGGCATGCGCATCAAAGACAATAACAATAATATAATCCTTATATGCACCGTAACCAGAAAGAATATCTACCAGTTTATCTCTGGCATGCTCCAGGTTATCCTTAAGCGTGATTAATTCCGGCCAAGCGTTAATTACATTATAACCATCCACCAGCATAAAGTCTGCCACTTAATTCTCCTCCACCTGCTTTGGCAAATCCGGAACGTTAGGATGCACTGGTACTATCGCTGTGCCTATTTTGACAATTTGGTCCTCCGGCGAATAGGTATCAATAGCCAATATTTCACGTTTTATTTCCGCCCCTCCGCTCAGAACACTCCGAATGGTAGTAACTTCAAAGCCTGGAGCACCCGGCTTTTCTATCTTTGTTTTTCCTTTTGGCAAAGTAGGATCGGGTATTTTTTTTACTTCGGGTTGTATTACGCGGCGATTAGCGGTAACGATTTCCACCTTCTGCTGCATGCTTTTCCTGCCGACAATTCCTACCGCCAACATAGTCCCCTTCGTTTCCGCCACAAGCATTACGGGAAATTCCCGGCTATTCTTAAACTTAAAATCTAAAACTCCGTAATAAACGGTAGCGTCGCGTCCAAGTGCCACATATCCAAGCGGTTTTGAGTGATTGGTGCGTTCCACAATCGTCATATTTCCGAGCAAAGCCGCATTGTACAAGGTGGAAGAAACCTGACAAACCCCACCGCCTACACCGGGAACATATTCCCCATTAATAATTTCCATAGCATCTTTAAACCCGAATTTTTTTTCGCGCGGCCCGACGACATCATTAAAAGAGAATACTTGTCCGGGGTTTAGAATATAGCCATTCAGTTTGCTTGCCGCAAGTCTCACATTCGCGGAACGCTCGACATCGCCTGCGGTAAAGTAAGTAACAAAACTGGCCAGGATGGTGTCCAACCCGTCCGCTTGCATACCGGCACGCGATACTTCAGGATACAGGAGCATAACAGGCAACGGCTGCCGTTCTACCGGGTATTCCAGGGCGGCTAACACCTGCTTTTTTACAATGTCAACCTCAAGGCGCTGCCCGATTTCTTCTGCAATAACTTCTCCCGTCAATATACTTATCGTAGCATTTTTAGGCTCACGATCAATACTCCGTCGCCACCTGTCAACTAACGCCTCCAGCTTGGCCTCATTGTAAATCATGCGCCCCTTAACATTATACCCCTTAACAGCCGCCAGTCCAATGTTCCACGACCGTTCCACCCATGAACCGGACCGCCCAAAACCCCGGATTTCATCAGCAGTTGCCTCACTATCTAGCGCAAAATCAATATCGGCAGCCTCCACACTATACAATTGATCCCCATAATAAAACTCTGCATTTTGTCCTATATGCTCTTGTTGCCATTCCGATATAAGAGCAACAAGTTCCCCCCCGGATTTCCCTCCGACCGGAATACCTTCAAACGAAACACCGGCATAAACTTCCTGCTGGTACAGGTAACGGACGCAAAGCGCCCCAACGGCAGCAGCAACGATAGCGATCACCGCTATGATAAGCCACCGCTTCTTATTCATACCTTTTCTTCTCTTTGTCGAAAAATCTCGTAAAGCAATAGCGAACACGCCACCGAGGCGTTAAGCGAAGATACTTTTCCCACCATAGGTATTTTAACCAAAAAGTCGCAGGCTTCCTTGGTCAAACGGCTCAAGCCCCTTCCTTCACTGCCTACCACTAAAAGCACCGGTCCTTTAAGGTCGGCCTGATAGTAGCTTTTTTGTCCGTCCATATCCGCGCCAATCACCCATAAGCCTGCCTTTTTCAAGCGTTCAAGAGTCTGGGCGACGTTTCCAATCCGAGCCACCGGTACATATTCCACCGCCCCGGCTGAAGTCTTGGCTACCGTAGCGGACAACGGGCAACTGCGTCGTTTGGGAATCAAGACACCATGTACTCCGGCCGCTTCCGCAGTTCTCAGGATTGCGCCCACATTGTGCGGATCTTCAATTTCATCCAACAGTACAAGGAACGGCGGCTCGCCTTGCTGCTTTGCCTTCGCTAATATATCTTCCAGTTCAACATACGCGACCGGTGCAACCATAGCCACGACCCCTTGGTGCCGAACCCCCTCGGCCAAGCTGTCCAGCTTGCCCTGCTCCACTTCCTGAACCACCAAACCTTTGGCTCTAGCCAACCCCACAATTTCTTTCAGTGATCCCTGCCGTTCCCCTTTAGACACCAACAGCTTGTTAATTGTCCTGCCACCTTTAAGCGCTTCCATAACACTATTTCGTCCCGCAACATAATCATCGGCCATACGGCACCTCCTAGTAAGGTTCATTGTTATTTTTTGCGTTATTTTTTAATTTATATGCACCGTTCGACAGTATACGACTGAATCCATAGAGTAAGAAAACCGGGGTTATCCCCGGTTTATATCCCCTTGTTTAAAGAAGCCAACCGGCCACAGGTTAATGCTCCTTCACTGCAATAATTATCGGTCACACAGGTTGGTCCCGCTTTTTTAAACAATACTGGGGCAACTTTTTGCACCTCAGCCAACATTTGATTCGCCATCTGGCGAATTTCCCATTGGGCCCGGGCGCAACAACGCAACGCAAAAAAGTTATGTAAGGACCTGGCATTCATTGTCACCACAATTTTCGTCTCCGTAGCATTTGCCAGGCAATAGCGGGCGTCTTCCTGATGTACTCCGAGTTCGATCAATTCATCATACGTATTTCGAATATTCTCCATCAAAGCGTTAAATTTTTCAGTTGCTTCCGGTTTTGCCGCAATCGAAGGAGGTACTATGTATTCAAAGTCGTGCTCCTTGACATATCGCTGCGACTGCTGCGAATACGAAGCAATGCGGTGACGCACCAGTTGGTGGGAAAGTGTTCTTGACACACCTTCTATAGCAAACGTAAAGCTCACATGTTCTATCGTCGACAAATGCCCAGTAGTTACGATTCGATCCAACAACGTGGCAATTTGCTTTTCCGACATAGTCTCCGTCAATTCCTCAGCCCCTGCAGAGGAATAGCATAGCCGTGCGGCGGCAGCAGCCACGCGTTCCGGCTCCGGCGTATGACTCAATAATTTTACTTTCATCTATTTTCACCCTTATTATCGTCATTATTTTTTAATTTCCGGGAAATATGGATAAAACATTGTTCCGCAATGTCGTTTATTCGTTCCTGCTTACCCTCCAGGAACAAATAACCCAACAATGCTTCAAATCCTGTGCTGGAACGATAATCTGCGACAGAGGCACTCTTTGGCACACTGGATTTCGCATTACGGCCCTTGCGGATAATCTCCATTTCCTGCTCCGTCAGGTCTTTCTCCATTTGGCGAAGTGCATACGCCTGAAACGTCGCCGAAACCATTTTTGCCCCATAACTATGCAATATCCGCACTTTATTCTGCTCATAGCTCAACAACCGGTTTCGTACATACAAATTGAAAACCGCGTCACCAATATAAGCCAGCACAAGAGGCGGCAAACGTTCCGGCTTTATTTCCTTCCCCTTGGCTGAGGGGTTTCCTTCGTTGATCTGCTCCAGTGTCTTATGCATTGCCCATTCAAATTGGTCAAATTTCACCGTTTTTTCCACCTTGCTCCTTGCGGCGAATCCTCGATAACATACCCTAATTCACCTAAACTATCCCGTATAGCATCTGCCTCAGCCCAGTCCTTTCTTTTTCTAGCATCCTGGCGCAGAGAAACGATAATATCGAGAAGTTTACCGACTTCTTCCTGATTTGTATCAGCCGGGGAATTTTCCCGGCTAACAGGTTTTGCCACGCCTTCGAAGGACAAGCCCAGTACATCCGCAAGCTCCCGGTAAATGCTTGCGACTTTAGCAAGAATTTCGTCGTCACAGGCAAATTTCCCTGCCATTGCACCACTATAAAATATATTAATCTCCCGGGACAAACCAAAGAGTACGCTTACCGCCAAAGCCGTGTTAAAGTCGTCATCCATCGCTGCCGAAAACTCTTCTCTGGCTTTTTCCGCTGCATTCAAAAGCGTTTGATTTTCCACTCCCGGCCCTTTTTTAAGTTCTGCCGCCTCCAAATATTTTAAGTTCGCCGCCGCACCGGACAGCCGCCCCAGACTGCGAACAGCCTCCGCTAGCTGATCATCACTAAAGTTTAACGGACTACGATAATGGGTTGACAGGATAAAGAACCGGACAACCTCTGCCGGATACTGCTCTAAAATGTCTTTTACCAAGAAAAAGTTTCCTAATGATTTGCTCATTTTTTCTTCGTTCATGGTAATAAATCCGTTATGCAGCCAATACCGGACAAAAGGAGCTTTCCCAGTACAGCCTTCCGACTGGGCAATTTCGTTTTCGTGATGCGGAAAGATCAAATCACTGCCGCCACCATGAAAATCAAACTCTTCACCCAGATACTTAAGCGACATGGCAGAACATTCAATATGCCAGCCCGGGCGTCCTTCTCCCCAAGGACTGGACCATGAAGGTTCACCAGGTTTTGCTTTTTTCCAAAGGGCAAAATCCATCGGGTGATTTTTTCTTTCGTCCACTTCTACCCTGGCTCCAGCTTTCATGTCTTCCAGCCCGCGCCCGCTAAGCTTACCATACTCCTCAAAAGCGCCGACGCTGTAATATACATCTCCGTCTATCTCATAGGCAAAGCCTTTTTCTATTAACTTCTTCACCATATCAATAATCTCAGGCATATGTTCGGATACGCGAGGATAGTGATACGCCCGGCGAATGTTCAACCTATCCATTACTTCGAAATACGCGGCAATATACCTGTCGGCAATTTCCTTCCAACTCACGCCTTCCGTACCGGCAGTCTTAATAATTTTGTCATCAACATCAGTAAAATTCTGCACATGCTCGACCTGATATCCCTTATATTCAAGATATCGCCGGATAACATCCCACGTCACAGGCGGTCTGGCATTTCCGATGTGAGGATGATTATAGGGAGTTACCCCGCAAACATATATTTTTACTTTTCCCGGCTCGATTGGCTTAAATTCTTCTTTCTTCTTACTCAGACTGTTGTATACTCTTATCGCCATTTTGCTTCAACTCCCCTTCTAATTCGATAACACGACGTTCGAGTCTATTGATATGACGCTGCATACATCTAAGCATTTCTCCTTCAGGATCAGGGAGAAGATCATGCGCCAAGTCCACTTCAGCACGACCATCCGTAAGTTTTGTACCATCCTTGACAACAACTTTTCCAGGTATACCCACAACAGTAGAATTAGGCGGAACCTCACTTAGCACTACCGAACCTGCCCCAATCTTGGAGTTATCGCCAACCCGGAAAGAGCCAAGCACTTTTGCCCCGGTAGCTATAACCACATTATTGCCGATGGTAGGGTGTCTTTTTCCTTTTTCTTTGCCTGTGCCGCCTAAGGTGACCCCCTGATAGAGAGTAACATTGCTGCCTATCTCAGCGGTCTCGCCGATTACTACGCCCATCCCATGGTCAATAAACAATCCTTCCCCCACAGTTGCTCCCGGATGAATTTCAATTCCGGTTAAAAGCCGGGCAATATTGGATATCAGGCGCGGCAAGAGAATCCAGCCACGTTTATACAGGCGGTGCGCCAGCCGATGGAACCATATGACATGGAGTCCCGGATAACAACATAGAACCTCTATTACACTTTTAGCTGCGGGGTCACGATCAAATATAACCTGAATATCTCTTTTTATACCCTCAAACACATGCATCCCTCCCATCTTATTTTACATACAAAAAGCCACCGTCTGCATCAGAGACGGTGGCCCGTGGTTCCACTCTGTTTAGGTGTAAACACCTCACTTATGGGGCTTTCACCCCGGCCTTGTAACGGCGGCTGCCGGAAGGATTTACTAAACTTCAACCCCTCTGCTCCCGGGTGCATTTCAGCGGGCCTTACCCAGCATCGTTTTCAGCCAATGACGATACCTCTCTGAAGGGCGACTTACGCTTACTTCTCCCGTTCCTCGCAGTTCTTTTTTATTGACGTTTTTTACCGTAGTTTTATTGTACTCATTGACAAGCACTGCTGTCAATGAGCCATTAAGCATTAGCCAAGCCGACCAGCCGTTCTAATACCTTTTCTTTACCCAGGAGCACGATGATTTTCGGTAGATCCGGCCCGTGCATCTGTCCGGTTAACGCAACCCGGATGGGCATGTATACTTTTTTCCCGCCCAGTTTCATTTCCTTCGTCACGCTCTTAAGAATGGCCTGTACAGCCGCTTCTTCCAATGTGTCGAGCGCTTCCAATTTCGCCCTGAAATCAGCCATAACGCGGGGAACATCTGCATCCTGCAAAACCTCTCCGGCTTCCTGATTTTCCAAAGTAACCGTATCTGCAAAGAAGATAGCCGCATGATCTACCACTTGAGCGGCGTAACTTATATAATCCTGAACCGTTGCCACTACCGCCGTTAACCATTTTTTTTGTTCACCGATTACCGGCAAAGCAACAAATCCCGCTTGTTCCAAGTGAGGCAGCGCAAGCTCCAGAACGCTTTCCGGACTGGCTTTCCGTATGTAATGAGCATTAATCCAGTTGAGTTTATCCAGGTCAAAAACGGCCGGATTTTTAGCCACACGGTCCATGGAAAACTCATTGATTAATTCTTCCGGCGAAAAAATTTCTTGTTCGCCATTTGGTGACCAGCCCAAAAGTGCCAGAAAATTAACTAAGGCTTCCGGCAGGTAGCCACGATTACGATACTGCTCGACCGAGGTCGCTCCATGACGTTTACTCATTTTTGTTCGGTCACTCCCTAAAATAAGGGAAATATGGCCAAACTCCGGAATAGCCAGCCCTAGCGCCTCATAAAGCAAAACTTGGCGCGGCGTATTAGATAGATGTTCTTCTGCCCGAATAACGTGAGTAATATGCATCAGGGCATCGTCCAGCACCACCGCATAATTATAAACCGGAATTCCGTCGGACTTAACAATAACAAAATCCCCAATACCGACTGATTCAAAAGTCACCGTGCCGCGTACAAGATCATTAATAACAATATCTTTATTCTCCGGCACTCGAAACCGAACGACGGGTTTACGTCCTTCCGCCGCAAAACGTTCCTTGTCAGCCTCAGTTATATGACGACAACGCCCCGAATAGCGAGGAGTTTCCCCCTTCGCCATAGCCTGTTCGCGTTCCTTCTCGAGCTCTTCTTCGCTGCAATAACACAAGTACGCCTTGCCGCTTTCCAATAACTTGTCGGTATATTGCCGATATAACGGCAAACGTTCCGTCTGGCGATACGGCCCGTATTCGCCACCGACGTCAATGCCTTCATCCCAGTTGATTCCCAGCCATTTAAGCGCATCTTTAATATTTTCTTCCGATTCTCTGGAAGAACGTTCTAAATCGGTGTCCTCAATCCGTAAAATCAGTTTCCCGCCATATTTCCGGGCCAACAGCCAGTTAAATAAGGCCGAACGTGCACCACCGATATGAAAGGGGCCGGTAGGACTAGGTGCAAACCGTACCCGAATCTGTTGATTATCCATATACTTTTCCCCCTTAAGACTCCACAACACGCTATCTTCTGCTATTTTAATCTATAATGGAAGATTTCGCAAACCCAAAGTTAACAGCAAAAAGACAGAAGCACTTGCCGCAAGAGCAAGTGCTACTGGTTATACACCTTTAAGAGAAATAGCCCATTGACAATATCCGGCACAACTACCGTAGTATTTTCGTTACTAATTCCAGCTACCGCTTTCGCTCCGTCACCAAAAAACAGAACCCTCCACACGACTCGATGATTTTGCGTTAACACTCCCTGCAAAGTGCCATCCTCAAGACGAGATAAGCTAATATCAAACGCAAACCCCGACGCTTCAACCGCTCCCGGGTAACTAAAGGCCAAAAACATCCACAACATTAGAAAAAGCCTGTACATACTATCCCCTCCCGAATCATTCGAGTTACAGCTATTATGTACCAGACTGTCGTATTTATGCATTTCCATTACAATCCAGGTATGATCGTAACAACCGCCTGCGCGGCAATTCCTTCTCCCCGCCCGGTAAAACCTAGACGTTCGGTTGTCGTTGCCTTAATATTGACTTGCTGTGTTTCTATCCCCAGCACTCCGGCAATATTGGCGTTCATTTCCGAAATATAAGCTGCCAGTTTGGGCTTCTCGGCAATTACCACGGCATCTACATTGCCGGTAGTCCAACCCTTTTCTACTAAAAGCTGATGGACTACCGCCAACAAGGCCAGGCTTGAGGCCCCCTTATAATGTTCATCGGTATCCGGAAAATGACGCCCAATATCCCCCAGCGCAGCGGCTCCTAATAATGCATCCATCACCGCATGAATCAGAACATCGGCGTCAGAATGTCCCTCCAACCCCAGAACATACGGAACTTCCACCCCACCCAGAATGAGCCGGCGTCCCTTTGTCAATTGATGCACATCATACCCAGTACCCACTCGTACCAATGGTTTGTCCCCCTTACGTATCAAGGCTTCCGCCACTAGCAAATCCTCAGGCGTAGTAATCTTCAAATTTTCATAGCTTCCGGTTACCACTTTTACTTGGACCCCGATCCGTTCTAGCAAAGAAGCATCGTCAGTCCCCAAAAAGCCATCCTGTTCGGCCCGCTCGTATGCTTCTTTGAGAAGCGATGATTCAAACACTTGCGGCGTCTGAATCGCCCATAACTTGCCTCTTTCCAAAGTCGTTGCGACCACTCCATCGGCTACGCTTTTTATTGTATCCTTAACCGGAACCGCCAATACAGCCGCCCGATGACTCCGGGCCGCTTCTATCACTCGCCTGACAGCATCAGAAGACACTAGCGGCCTGGCACCGTCGTGCACCAAAGTCAATGCGGAAGCTTCCGGGACAACGGTAAGGGCGTTGGCAATCGAGTGCTGCCTTTCATGACCTCCCGTCACCACCTGCCAGTGTTTCTTTAGCCTCATTTGCTCAAGTATAGTACTGGCCGACCGTTCTTCTCCCGAGGCTACCACCACAATAAGGCTCTCTACCTCGGGACATGACGCTATCGCTTCGACACTGGCCTCTAAAACCGGCCGGTATCCTAAAGTAAGAAACACTTTATTGCAGCCCTTACCCATCCTCTTGCCGCTGCCGGCGGCGGCTATAATCGCTGTTACCATCTATCTTCAGCTCTCCTTTTCTCACTGATATATCAGGCACTGAAATTTTTCCCCTCAGCCTTCGAATATCTTGCTGTCAATGTTGCTTTTACAAATTCTATCAAAAGATACTTTTTACCTGCCTTTTGACTTCACCAGGCTACGGTCTTAGCATTTCTGTTTCCATTGTGCCGGTAATATAACACCCGATTTTCTGATGCAAGGTAACTATAATTTAGGAGGTCTCCTCAGCTTCTTAACAAAAAGTCTGGTTGCCACCAGGGAAGATACAAAAGAATAAACATTATTTACAAGAAAAGTGCCTACAAACTAAGTTTGCAGGCACTTTTTATTCCGTTTCTTTGTAATAAGAGCAACTACAGAGCTTTAGGCTTTGCAAAAATCATTCGGCCCGCCGCCGTCTGAAGCACACTTGTTACCAGTACCCCGATGGTTTCACCGATGTGTCTCTTGCCGCCGTCTACGACAATCATAGTCCCGTCATCCAAATAGGCCACACCCTGTCCTAATTCCTTGCCGTCCTTGACCACATGCACTACCATTTCTTCTCCCGGCAGCACAACCGGTTTCACGGCATTCGCCAATTCATTGATATTTAAAACGGGAACCCCTTGCAATTCCGCTACTTTATTCAAGTTATAGTCATTGGTTATAATTTTCCCCTGAATCACCTGACCTAACTTAACCAGCTTAGAATCCACTTCTGCAATATCTTCAAAATCCCGGTTGTCAATCTTGACATACATGCCTAATTCTTTCTGAATTCGGTTTAATATATCAAGACCTCGACGCCCGCGATTCCGTTTCAGTACATCAGATGAATCCGCTATATGCTGTAGTTCCTCCAGCACAAATCCAGGTATTAACAGGATCCCCTCAATAAAACCGCATTGGCAGATATCAGCAATACGCCCGTCAATAATGACACTGGTATCCAAAATTTTGTATTGTCCACCACTGGCTGGTCTATCCTTTTGTTTTTCCTTGCTTATCCAAGGAACATGAGTAAATAATCCAAACAGTTCATCCCGTTTGCGAATGGCAACACTAATTCCAAGATATCCGAAAACAATGCTAATAATTACGGGAATATATGTACCAACAAAAGGTATCGGCAAGAAAGCTGATCCTAGCAAATTTGCAATAATAAGACCGATTGCTAATCCAAGCGAACCTGCTAATATATCATTCACCGGCATTTTATTTAACCGTGCTTCTCCCCAAAATGTAAATTGCCAAAGTTTCTTAACAAAAAAAGGTGCAACCAGATACCCTACTAACCCGCCAACTACCGCTCCAACGAAAAACGGTAAAATTGTGGCAATAGTTATCCCGAATATACCTACCCTTAGAAATTCTAGTTCAATAATCGCCGATAAGTTAGGCGTAACTCTATCGGCCGCCATCAACCCGCCGATAGCTGCAAGCGCAGTTATTGCGAAACGAAGTGTTTTATCCAGCAATATTTCACCTCCAATCGATTCTTTAAGTAAAATTATAAAATACTTTACCCTTTAAGACAAGCAACTCTGAGAATAAACGGTAAAAGGTTTTTACATTGGAAAAAGACCTGGTATGTACCAAGTCTCTCTGAGGCAATAACGCCGAATTGTTTTACCTGGCAAAACTCTATCCTTTCTCCAGCTTTTGGCTTGGAGATGGGTACGTTTCAATTGTCAGTAGTACTTTCGGCTAGAAGATCATCAATCCAAAGTTCAACGCTGCTTAAATCCTTATTACAAACCAAAACAAGTTCACTTACTAAAATCTGTTTGGCCGTATCAAGCAAACGCCGCTCTCCTGTAGACAGCTTTTTCCCCCGGTCCTGCAGCATCAAGGTCCTTACAACTTCCGCTACTTCATAAATATTACCACTTTTAATTTTAGATAAGTTTACGTTAAAACGCCTATTCCAATTAGCATTTGTCTGAATAGGAGCCGTGCGCAACACATCAATAACTCGTGGAACATCCGGTTCGCCAATTACCTCTCGCAGCCCAATACTGTCGGCATTTTTCATTGGGATCATTACTTTCATGCCGCCATACGGCATTGTCAGTATATAGTACTCCTGCCGTTGGCCCAGCACTTCGTGCTCTTCGACCGCCTCAATAACCCCAGCGCCGTGCATGGGGTAAACAACCTTATCCCCTATAGCTAACATTGCGGCACCCCCTATCAACATATCCAGTATAGCACAGCAAATTAGCTCTGTCAAAATTTAATATTCTATCATAGGCGTATTGGGGTTGTCAATTTATCTTTTTAAAAATTCAACTAAACTATCAAATTTATCTCCTCCATTGACAACCGCCATTTAGTGTTTATATAATAAGCCTAAAGTGAGGTGCTTCTCAATGTCCGATAATTGCTGCGATAACTTTCAGTCTGCTGTTGACGATTATCTAATTCGTCACCGTAGTGTACTTGATGTTATGACCAAATATCAAGAAACGGTTGCTAAAGTAAATCGTGCCATTGCCAAAGCAGTAACCGAGTGTGGTTGCATTCGTATCAACTCCGCCCGTCAGGCTCCGCCCGCACAGGCTTCGTACTGTGATCTGAAGCAATATATGTCTTCCCATTTGTCTGGCGAATTGTGCGAACAATGCAGGGAGGTCATTGAAAGCGAAATCGGTCATAGCATGTTCTATATGACAGCATTATGTACCTTGTTACATTTACGGGTTGATGATATAATGCGCAAAGAATGCAAAACGGTCACTACCTTAGGTTTTTTTAACCTAACCTGATATGTTAATTTTCCCCAATTTTATTAAAAAATACTCTATACTGCTGACATAAAATGTTCAGCAGTTTTTTTGTGCCGCTTCGGATCTGAATCGATACATAATCGCCTCTTCTACCGGACATGATACAAAAAACACCCATGCAAGGAGTTTGTTGCGTATGCTGAAACGTCGTTGGCTTATCCTTCTAGGTCTTGTCAGCATAATCACTGTCCTAAGCCTTTATGTTATACCGGTAAATTTTTTTTTTCATAAACAGGCACTTCCTGCCCCGGAGCTTAAAAAATATGCTTACTATCAAATTATTGACGAAGCCACCGGCCAAACCCTTATGTATGTGCCTATTGCTGTTTCCCTTGATGATGAACTGGTTTCTGAAACCAACAAACGGTAC
>JAGGAE010000029.1 GCA_017889725.1 Bacillota bacterium
GCTTGATCTTAAACAAAAATGCAACCTTGATAGACGAAACTCACCCCTGTTTGTAAAATGTCTTTTTCGCTACCACCACTTTTTCTAAATGTCTCCTATTAACGGCATATCCAATACCCCAGCCTTCGGGAACTTGAATCTCACCCTTTTGTACGGTTACTTCCGGTTCAATAATATCAGTTTCCCAATAACGTGAAGAAGCCGATATATCACCTGGCAGACTAAAGTTCGCCAGGGAAGATAACGCGATATTGTGAGCGCGCCCTATGCCGGTTTCAAACATACCGCCGCACCACACAGGAATGCGGCGCTCCTGGCAGTAATCATGCAGGGCGAGCGCCGAGGTCAGCCCACCGACGCGGCTCATCTTAATATTGATGATTCTGCAACTTTTCAGCTCCAGCGCATGCTGAACATCTTGCGCCACAGCAATACTTTCGTCCAGGCAGAGCGGTGTCCGCAGATTTTCCTGCAGCTTGGCATGCTCAAGCAAGTCTCCTGCCGCTAAAGGCTGCTCAATCATTGACAGCCCAAACCAATCCATTTTCTGAAACATGTCTTTCTCATTAAGCGTATAAGCACCATTGGCATCAACGGACAAAGACACCTCAGGAAACTGTCGGCGCATGGCACTGATTGGCTCCACATCATGTCCTGGTTTGATTTTCAACTTGATTCGTTTATATCCCTGCGTTAAGTACTGCTCCAGTAAGTCCAGGACATCCTTTACTTTTGCCTGCAAACCAATGACGACACCCACTTCAATCATCTTGTTACAGCCTCCCAATACGGCCGCCAAGGATTTTTCTTCTCTTTTCGCATACAAATCCCATAAAGCACTCTCTAATCCAGACTTAGCCATATTATTGCGTTGAATAGCCGAAAAAGCGGTTGCGGCTATTTTAGGATGTGCCCAGTTTCGCCGAAAACAAAGGGGGATGAGGAAATCCTCCAGCATGTGCCAGACCGTCCCAATAGTTTCTTCCGTATACCAGGGAACAGCAAACGCAGGCGCTTCACCCCACCCTGTTATCCCGTCGTCATCTTGAACTTCCACAATAATGGAATCCTTATCGCCAATAGTGCTAAAACTTGTTTCTACAGAATGTTTTAAAGGCATGCGAACATGATATAATTGAACCTTTTTTATGTTCAAATAAACACTTCCTTCTGTAACCCTCAAGGTAGTAAGTTTAGCAATTTTCTTCGCAATAATTTATTAGCCGCGCTGCGCGGCAGTGAAGCAACATAATAAATTTCATGCGGAAGCTTATATCCGGCTAAATTCTCCGAGCAAAAGACCTTTAGCTCTTCTTGGTCAATACAACGGCTAAGTACAACAAAAGCCACCGGAACTTGCCCCCAACGTTCATGCGGAATTCCAGCCACCCCGGCCTCAACAACCGCCGGATGAGAGCATAAAACCGCCTCAATTTCAGCAGGATATACATTCTCCCCGCCCGATATAATCAAATCGCTGCGCCGGTCCAGTACATAGAGAAATCCGTCTCTGTCCATATACCCCAAATCACCCGTATGCAGCCAACCGCCGGAAAAAGTCTCTTGGTCGTGCTGCTTGCTGTGTAAGTAGCCCTGCGTTACAGTAGGACCACGCACAACAATCTCACCTACTTCACCGAATTCCATGACTTTCCCCCGAGCTTCAATTCGTAATTCGGAAGGAAACAGCGCCTTTCCCGCAGACCCTATTTTGCTATCAAGATATTCAGGTGATAACGTCGCTAACTGTGATGCGGTTTCGGTCATACCATAAGTCTGATAGACAGGAATGTGCTTATCTCTGCAATCTCGCAAAACACTTAGTGGTGCAGGCCCTCCACCGAGTAATAAACACCGGAAAGAAACAGGATAACCTTCTTCCTTCAGTTCCTGCAGCATGGCCGTTACCATCGAAGTCACAACAGATACGAGCGATATACCGTCCTGACATATCGCTTGATTGACCTCGTGCGGTAAAAACTTGCGATGTATAACCATCGTCATACCATAAATGACAGTACGTAACATAATCGACAGGCCACTCACATGAAAAAGCGGAACACAAACCAACCAGCGGTCTTGTTCCTGAATACCTAAATTGATAGCCGACCCCATCACACTCCACCAGTGGTTGCCATTGGTCAGCAGCACACCCTTCGGATAACCCGTAGTACCTGATGTATATATAACCGTATGAAGGGACTCCAGTGACAATTCTGTGGCTAACGCAACATCCGCCTCTTCTTGAGCCACAATATCACTATAGGACAACAAAGATAGCGTCGTATATTCCGTCTTTAACCCTTCAGCGATAGTGGAAAGAGCAGCATCGTAAATCAGCCACCGGCAACCTGAATCTTGCAGCTGCCACTTCAATTCATTGGCAGTCAGCCGGATATTCAAAAGCACAGTTACCGCTTCTACATACTGTAAAGCATAAATAAGCTGCGGCGCTCGATAACTATTTTCGACAAGTAGACCGACAAAATCGCCTTTACCGATACCCGTCCTTGCAAGCTTTCGGGCAATGGCCTGTACAGACTCATGAAACTCTCGAAAGGTCAAAGATACTTTCCCATCCACTATAGCAACCCGCTCCGGAGTAAGAAACGCTCTCTTGGCCAGCCAGTTTGGCATTGCACTATGCATCATATGAAAACTCCTTGCCTGACAGGATAATCTCTTGCCAACACGTTCAGCCCCCAATGCAAGAACTTAAGGAAACCGCGGAAAATCCTTAAAGTTCGGCTTACGCTTTTCTTTAAAAGCATCACGCCCTTCTTGGGCCTCTTCGGTTGTATAAAATAGCAGTGTGGCATCACCGGCGAACTGCTGAAGCCCTGCCAAGCCATCCGTATCGGCATTGAAAGCGGCCTTCAAGAAACGAATGGCCATCGGACTATTTTGCATAATTTCCTTAGCCCATCGCACCGCTTCCACCTCTAGGTTTTCTAAAGGAACTACTGCATTAACTAAGCCCATATCCAGTGCCTGCTGCGCATTATACTGACGGCATAAAAACCAAATCTCACGGGCTTTTTTATGTCCGACAATCCGGGCTAAATAACCGGAACCATACCCTCCGTCAAAACTGCCAACTTTAGGTCCTGTTTGTCCGAAAATTGCATTATCAGCAGCGATGGTCAGATCACAGACGATGTGCAGAACATGCCCGCCGCCGATCGCATACCCGGCAACCATGGCAATCACAGGCTTAGGAATTGCCCGAATCAAGCGCTGCAAATCCAGCACATTCAAACGCGGTATCTGATCCTCACCAACGTATCCGCCATTACCTCTAACCTTCTGATCGCCGCCAGAACAAAAGGCCTTATTGCCGGCTCCTGTCAGTAATATTACCCCAATATCAGCATCCTCACGAGCGTAAGTAAAAGCGTCAAGAAGCTCAAAAATTGTTTTGGGTCGAAACGCATTGCGAACTTCCGGTCGATTAATTGTTATCTTGGCTATTCCCTCATAGGTTTCATAAAGAACATCTTCATAGGTTCTTTCTGTCTTCCAATTGAATTGTGTCATTTTCCCATTCCTTTCTAAACACTTGCAGAACACTCATTTTTTTCTCGTTCAAAAAATCCAATATTGCTTCACGAAACAGCTCAGGCTGTTCCATATGAATGGTATGTCCTGACTGCGGAATTATCATAAAATGCCCGCAGGGAAGCACATCCTGCATGGCAGCCCCAATGGAACAAAACTTGCCGTCAAGTGCACCGGCAAGCACAAGCGTGGGTATCGTTAAGTACCGCAAGCTATCCCATAGCGAATACTGCACACCAGTCCCCATACCACGCAAACAGTTCGCCAAGCCCTGAGCCTGATTACCCAGTCGCTGACAGCGATTTTGCGCTTGTATCTCTGGAGACAACTTTCGCTGCGTTGCAAACAAAGGCAACTGCGTCCAATATTCAACAAAGCTTTCTATCCCTTCACGCTCAATGAAAGCAGCTAAAGCTTCATCAGCACGGCGGCGCTCGCTGCGCGCCTGAGAACTTTCTATCCCTGGCGAAGCACTTTCCAAGACCAGCTTTTCAACCCGTTCACGCGCTGTAACGGCAAAGTGCAAGGCAAGACGTCCGCCCATGGAATACCCCAAAAGATCAATCTTTTCAAACCCCCACAAATTAAGCAATGCCAAAAGGTCTTCCCTTACCTGCTCCATCGAATATCGCGCCGCATCAGACGGAGCTGAGGACTTGCCATGCCCAAGAAGGTCGATGGCGATTACACGATGAGTCTGACCAAAACTCTTCAAATATGGTCCCCAACTTTTATGTCCCCCTGTAAAGCCATGCAGCAATACTAGAGGTTTACCCGAGCCGCTCATTTCCACCCAATACTCCACGTCACGAACTGGTATCAGCATAACTAACGTCCTATATTTGCCAAGGTCTGCCGGCTAACCTCGGAAACCGTATTCCACATTGTGCGGTGACAGCTAACATTTTCTGAACGGTTGGCAATCACCTCTAACACTTTTAGGCCCTGCCTTCCCAGGCTTTGCCGTAGCGCCTGGCGAAAATCTTGACGCGAACTCGCAGAATAAAACTCTCCTCCATACATTCGCACCGCCGCTTGAAAATCAAGCCCTAGCGGCGTTCCGAAAAGTTCTTCAAAATGCCTTGGCAACTTCGCCTGAGGAAGAAAGGAAAAAATGCCGCCGCCGTCGTTGTTAATAACAACAATTGTAATATCAATTTTATGAAGCTTCGCCGCCAATAGCCCATTTAAATCATGATAGAAAGATAAATCGCCTAGCACCAAAACCAAGGGCTTTGCCGCTGTGGCAGCCCCCAGAGCGGAAGAAACAACGCCGTCAATCCCATTAGCACCGCGATTGGCTATCACCCGAATTTCCCGTTCTTGTCCAAAAAAGAACGTATCTAAGTCCCTTACAGGCATGCTATTGCCTATAAACAAGGTTGACTGGTCAGGCAAACATGCAAGCAAGTCTACATAAACATGGACCTCCCAGAAATCGGGATGGCTCACTTGCCGTAGAATGACCTCTTTAGCAGCTTCATTCACTTTCATCCAAGTACGGCTCCATTGTGACAAGCCGGTTCCGGCTGCCTTTCTACCGATGGCTTGGCCAATAGAACGCAGAAAAAAAATGGGGTTCACATACAGCATATCACTTGCTGCCAAGGTTGGATCTTGCCAGCCGGACTCATCATCGACTACGATCTGCCGGCACGAAGAATGTTGTTTTAAATATAGAAATAAGGCTTTTGACACGGCTGCCGCCCCAAACCGAATAACCACTTGCGGCTTAAGCATATCAATCACTTCTCGGTCTCGGAGAAAAGCGTCATAGCTCTCGATAATCCACCGTTTGTCATGCCCACCGCTTCTAATCTGGGAAAGGGGATCAGCTAAAACCGGATATTGCAAGCGTTCGGCCAAGGCAACAACGTTGCCAGCCAAAAGGGGATCATCCTGCGGACCGCAGACAATCAGCCCCCGTTCAACTTGCCGCAGTTCTTGCGCTAATTCATCCATATAGCACTGCTCTAATTGACGATAACCAGTCAATACACGCGTGTAGCAGCGCCCCTCTTCACGCCCGCCTTTCCACAAGTCAAGCAAAGATAAGTCGGGTATCAGAGATTCCCGGAAAGGAAAATTCAAATGCACAGGTCCTTGGAGACCCGACCTCGCAGCCATTAAAGCCCGGGAAGCTACCATACGCGCATACTGCAGCAAATCCGGCGACACCTCAGGCAAAGCCATTTCAACAAACCACTTAACATACCTGCCAAAAATATGAATTTGGTCAATAGCCTGTGGGGCACCGACATCCCTTAGTTCAGGCGGCCGGTCGGCGGTTAACAGCAACAAAGGAACACGGGACTGATGAGCTTCAACCACGGCAGGCATGTAATTAGCTGCCGCCGTACCGGAAGAACACAGTAAGGCGACTGTTTTCCTGCTTGCCTTAGCCATACCTAAAGCAAAAAAGCCGGCAGACCGCTCATCAATATGCAGCCAAACCTGGATAGCAGGATGCTCCGCCAGCAGTAACGCCAGAGGAGTCGACCTGGAGCCCGGACTAATCACCACATGGCAAAGGCCACACCGGGCCAATTCATCAACAAAGGCCCCAAGATATGTAGAAAGAATAATGCCCTGTTCCAATTACATTCCCTCCAATGCCGAAAGCATTGGCTGCATTTTAATTGCCGTTTCTTCGTACTCACTTTGAGGATCAGATCCTTCGACAATACCACCGCCGGCAAATAACGAAACAGTCTTTCCCTGCACCAAGCCACAGCGAATCGCAACTACAAACTCTCCGTCACCACGAGAGTCAATCCACCCCACAGGCCCACCGTACCAACCACGGTCGAGCGGTTCCAGGCAGCGAATCTGCTCAAGAGCCGCCGCCTTCGGAAAGCCTCCCAGCGCAGGAGTCGGATGCAAATCACCCAACACGGCTAACAAAGACGACTCCGTTTTTCCTTTGCCCACAATAGGAGTATATAGATGCTGAATATTCCTTAACCTCATGAGGACAGGCTTTTCCGCCACAGCTATAGTCTCACAATGTTTTCCCAAGATGCTCCTATTTAATTGCACGACAAAGTTGTGCTCCATAAGATTCTTCTCATCCTGTAATAGTTGCTGACCAAGCTCTTCATCTTCCTCAAGCGTTTTACCCCTCGGAATAGAACCGGCCAAACAGGTAGAATAGTACGCCTCACCCTTACGCTTAATAATTCGCTCCGGCGAAGCACCCACTAAATAATCCCCTTGGCGGCCAAAAGAAAAAATATAACTATCGGCTTGCTCACGGTGAAGCGCCCTGATAACAGCAGCAACAGAAACTTCCCTAGTGTTATGGAGCACAAGGTCACGCGCAAGTACCACTTTTCCCACTTCTCCATGGCGAATCCGCTCTGTCGCAAGCTTGACAATATTCATCCACGCTTGCGGATCAGCCTTACCCCTAACCATAGACGCGGCAAGAAAAGGTGTGTCAACTTCGCCCTCCGGCCCGATCAGCTGCTCACCTCGCTCAATGATGGCGCTGGTTAAAACTTCAGGCTCTTCATTTCCCTGCAACAAGAAGTTCGCAGTCAGCCAAGCCCTGCCGTCCCTTGTCGTCAACAGCCATTGAGGAACATGGAAATCCGCATGGGCAAAACGCCGCCAACGCTTGGACATATTGGGCTTTAAGGGATCGAAAGAAAACCCGCCCATTAGCACGGGGCCTGCTCTCAAAACATCCTCAAGAGCATCTTGCAAACAATGGTTCACAATATTTCGCCATTTTTCTTCAGTCTCTATGAAGCGCTGGGAATGTGCATCCTGTACTACAGTGGATAAAGCGGCGCCTATGCCAACAAACACGCTGCTTTGATTTGGTTCAGACCAATAAGTGACCTTTTCCGAGTTCATAGCTTCAGCCCGCAAAAAAAAAGTCACAGGATCAATATACTTTTCTAAAGGTAAGGAGTAACTAATAAGTACGGGCTCCCGCAACTCATGACATTGATCAAGTCCACGAGAAATCAACCGGAGTAACCTTATGCTCTGAAAATCCATTGTTGTCTTGTTCCCTTCACTAGGATAATTAAGCTTACTTTTTTTTACTATTCTTGAAAAATTACACATTATCCTTCTTGTTTTACAGCTCTAATTTTTTTGTTGTTACAACAAATTCAGCAGATAACATTGTGTTAGAAACGTACAGTAAGTCTTTTTCATTCCCCGACCTAGCACACTATATCTATTCAATTTACCATAATAATAAACTCCTGCCAGATTCATACTAGAATCCGACAGGAGTTTATTATCCCGTTACCAAGGAGATGGTTCGCCGTATCGTATGTAACGATGAAATCAATTATCAAGGGTAACCGAGGGGGTTCAAGTCCCTTCTCCCGCACCACACAAGGCTTACAGTCCCATTCTGCTAATGGGCTTTTTGGTTTTTTACAATAATAAAAAGCATAGAAGATACGCCGCCCAAGTAATTTCCTACTATAGCATGGGTATATTTTGTCAGCTTTTTTTAAAAAATATAAGGATACAGATAATGATTTTAGGGTTTAGCTCAGGAGGACCACTTCTTTGCCAGCTACATTTTGGAGCAATACAATATGGTATATTCTATTAACCATAACAAGTATTATTTCAATAGTGCTTATACTATATAAATCCAACAATCGTAAATTTGACATTGCATTTGGTCTTGCAGTGTTAGGTACAACATTTCACGCGGAATTCGCCCTTTTAGTCACATTCAATGCCTATAGATACTTTCCAAAAATATTTAATGATTCATTTCTTGATTCAGTTCTCGGCAACTACATTTCGCAGATATCGGTTGCATCCACTGTTATGTTGGCCATTATATATAGAATACCGGCAATATGGAATTTTATTATCGCGGGAATATATTTATTAATAGACGCATTATTTGTAATGTTAGGCATTTACCGACATCTCTGGTATAAATCGTGGTATACATTCGTACTAGTTTTTCTAGCATTGTTGATCGCCAATAAATGGTATCACCGTTTGCTTAATTACCCCAACCCTTTTTTATACTATTTAACACTGCATCTGGGGGCAAGAGCTCTATTTTCACTTGCAATTGTTTTTAAATATTTTTTTTCGATAGAAGTAATTAATAAATTTATTTTTGATGAATTTTCTAGAAATCAAGCCTTTTTTATAATTCTCTACGATTCAATTTGGATTATAATAACGATGATTATTCATGGCTTGAATATTAAGTGGATGTGGAGAGGTGTCTTTTTTGTTTTCTTATTTATTATTCAATATGTCTTGATTAAAATAGCAGGTATAATAACTATAAAAAATGAGTGGTTTCTGATTATAACGTTATTAAATATATTCGGAAGCTATATCGCGGTGGTTGTTACGGATTATTTATTAAGTAGGGTCTCCTAATAAAAAGTTCGCCTAACCAATGACGGTTCTAACGGCATAGACATTTCATCATAGCATAGTTATGTAAAAAGACCCGGCACCTTGGCATATCGCGGTAGTTGTTAATCGTCATTTTGAATATATAATTCATAAGTGTCCACTGAGACATTTCTTAGAAACAACTTTGACCACCGTATATTTTTTTCTTGCAATAGCGCGAGTATTTGCTCCTGCTTTTCTGCCTGAAACAGCATACATTGCCCGCAATGTATGTCAAGCTTGCGCGGCGTAGGCACGAGTGCTCCCGGAATACCTAGCCGCTGCATAATTTCCTCAGCCAGCAGCGCGTGACGGACTGAGCAAAAGGACAGCAGCCTATTCAAATCATCATACATATGCGTCTCTCAAAGCGTAATCACTTTATTGGCCGCAGACATTTCTTCCACAATCGTGTACATGTTGGTAATGCCGCCAATTACCAGCTTATCCTTTAATTCAAAATAATCCAAGCAGGTACCACAAGAAAAAATCTGTACCCCACGCTGCTCAAGCTCCTGGAGATGCTCGCCTACCGGAGAATTTTCGCTTGTCAGGTAAACGCCGCTGTTCATAAACAGCAGCAGCCTCGGCAGAGGTTCTTTTTCCAGCAAGGCATAGAAAAAAGACTTAATAAGAACGGCGCCTAGTTCTTCGCTGCCATGTCCTAACGTATTGTTCGTAATTAAAAACACGGTATTTTCGGTAGCGGTTTCGGTGGTCTGATCTTTTTCAATACCTTGTCCTTTATGAATCGTAATGGAATATATCCCGCCCTGTTTCTGAAAGTCTGCGGCGCATTGGTTAGCTGCCGCAAATTTTAACACGTTTTCTTTTGCGGCAAAATTATCCACCTGGATAGTTATAACACCGTCTGTTATTTTTTCCAACGCCTTTTTAACGGCAATAACGGGCTGGGGACAAGCCAGCCCGCGCGCATCAATCTTAATAGACATAAATGCTTCCTGCTCCTTTATCCGTTATTCTGCCGATAATCGAAGCCTCGTCCACGCCTGCGGCGCGAAGGCTTGTTAAAAGTTTCTCGGCATCTGTGGCCGCTACGCTCAACAGCAATCCTCCCGAGGTCTGCGGATCAAAGCACAAATCCTGTAGGGCGTCCGCTACACTTGACGCGAATGTTACGTTTTTTACATACTCACGCGTATGATAAGCGCCTGCCGGCACTAACCCCATCTCTGCCGCATTCTGCGCCTCCGGCAAAAACGGCAAGTCCTTAGTATATATTTCGGCGGCAACATGACTGGCGGTTACCATTTCTGACAAATGTCCCAACAGACCAAAGCCCGTCACATCAGTGCAGGCATGAACGGTAAACCCTGACATGACCTCCGCCGCAGTTTTATTCAACCGCCTCATACTGTCAATAGCCACGCGCACGCCTTCGTCAAACATGTCCGCTCTGGCGGCCATAGTTAATACGCCTGTACCAATAGCCTTTGTCAGCAAAAGCACATCGCCTGGCCGGGCACCCGCATTTGTCAGTATAGCCTCAGGATGAGCCACGCCTGTAACGCTTAAGCCGTATTTAGGTTCGTTATCCTGTATGGAATGCCCGCCAACCAATAGGGCACCCGCCTCTGTCACCTTTTCCAGCCCGCCGCGCAATATCTCCAAAAGCACTGCTGCATCCAGCTTGCACACAGGAAAGGCCACAATGTTCATCGCCGTCAGCGGTTTTCCTCCCATGGCATATATATCGCTAAGGCTGTTCGCTGCGGCAATCTGCCCAAATACATACGGATCATCGACAATCGGCGTAAAAAAATCCACTGTCTGAATGAGTGCCGTCGTTTCATTGAGCTTGTACACCCCGGCGTCATCCGAAGTGTCAAGACCAACCATCAGCTGAGGATGTGTCATTTTGGGAAGACTGCAAAGTATTCCTGATAAATGACCCGGTCCGATTTTTGCCGCACAGCCACCGCTTTTACTGTATTCTGTGAGTTTAATCATATTCGCACTTCCTATCATTACTATTGCTAGAAGATCACCTGAATAAAGGCTTCCATAGCATCCGCAACCCATTCCTTTCTCTGCGGCCGCATCATTGAGCATAGCTACAGTATATAACTTAGACCTCTTCTCATCAAGGGCGCAGCCTGCGGCTGACTTCCGCCTCCCCGTGCTGCGTATCGTTCCACCAGGAACAGCCATCCTCAGCATTTGACTACCTGGCTGCTCTTTTACAATCCGGCGTACCGCCGTTTTAAATAGGTGTCAAGCGCGGCTGTCGCATGCTCTAAGTTTTCAGCACTGATAATCGCCTCATACTTTGCGTTCTTAGAATTATCATAGCCATATAAAGGATCATAGTAATCGACGAGCAAACTGGCAACTAAAAGTTCAATTTGGTTATTGGCAAGGCACTGTAAAAGAAAGGCGGTTTTTTTTCGGCCTAAATATTTATAAATAGCCTGAATACAGTGTGCTATTGTTTCTGCATCGATAGCTCGGTTGCTGCTATACTCGGCAATGATTCGCTGCACCCTTGTTGAAACACTGGCCTGAAGTAAAATTGTTTTGCCTAAACGCATTCCTTCCCGGAGCACCTTCGGGATATAGACATTGCCGATTTGAGTGCTTTCACACTCCACTATAATGTAAGGCTTGTCTTGATATTTTTCTAAGCACTCCAAAACGGCCGCTTCAAACATAGGCGTTGTTGTACTTTTGCCCAGGCCGATTTGTCCAAAGACTGAACCTCGGTGATTTGCAAGGCCTTCTAAATTAATTGTGGGATGCCCTTTTGTGGCTAGTTCGTTGAGTATCGTTGTTTTGCCAACTCCTGTTGAGCCAGACAGTACTACAATCTCTGGTCTTATCTTACATGTTTCTAAGCCATCGAGAACGTAGCGGCGGTATGCTTTATAGCCGCCAACTAATTGCCGAGCGACAATGTTTAGCGTATCCAAAAGGGTTACAATGGATTTGGAGCGCATTCCGCCTCGCCAACAATAAATAATAATTTGATAGTCTTGGTTGGCATATTCAGTTATGCTTTTTATTATGGCAGGCAGTTTGGGTGAGACAAATTCTAGTCCCCGCTGCTTAGCAGCATCGACACTGACCTGTTTATACAAAGTACCCACAATAGCTCTTTCTTCATTTGAAAATAGGGGGACATTTATCGCTCCAGGCAAGTGTCCCTGAGCAAACTCCTGTGGTGTACGGACATCAATAAATAAACAATTTGATATTTTTAATGAATCTTGGATAGAAACAATTTTGTCCAATGGTTTTTCGACCTTTCCTTGTACATCATTACTTAACAAATAAATCTATTCTTAATAACAACTAGTACCATCCCCAGTGTCAACCCCGCCGAATGCTCTAAAAAATAAAACTGCATTTTGCGGGAGGTGGGAAACTAATTAGTAAATTACTTTCGAAATAATGTCAACCACTCTCCATAACCTTCCTTTTCCAATTCTTCTTTGGGAATAAATTTTAAAGCAGCAGAATTGATACAATATCGCAAACCACCGGGGTGTGATCCATCGGTAAATACATGCCCCAAATGTGAATCTGCCTTTTTACTGCGCACTTCTGTACGAACCATACCATGGCTTGTATCTACCATTTCCCGTACTTTCTCTTTATCCAAAGGATTTGTAAAACTCGGCCACCCGCATCCAGAATTAAATTTCTCCCGTGAACTAAATAGCGGCTCTCCTGACACTACATCAACATAAATGCCCTCACGAGTATTGTCCCAATATTCGTTCTGGAATGGCATTTCGGTTGCATTTTCTTGAGTTACGGCAAAATTCAGCGGGCTTAGGCGCTTTTTTAAAGGCTCATTACGGTCAAAATTAGAATCTTTCCAGTCCATAAAATCCCTCTCTTTAAATAAATGCTATTGCCCCCTATTATCAATATTAGGCTAAGTATACTCGCCGGTCAACCTTCATTTGCTCCTTCCCCTTGTCCTATCAGCATTCCAACAACCCACACCAGATATTCGTACAGTCCTTGATCACCTTCGACCTACCTTCGTTCTACATTAGCATTTTTCCCAGGAAATCGATAACCTCCCGGCGAGCAATCTTGTATATGAGGAGCCCCATACTAATCATTGATATCGGCCCTAATATAGATAACGGATATATAAAAAAGGAAAATATAAGTGCTATTATAAAAAAGGTAATCTCGCTATAGTGTATTCCTACAGCTATATCAATAATTGAGCCTTCAGGATTTGACCAGTCCGAAACTGAAAAGGAGGGAAACCACGCCAAAAAGCAAAAATTAAAGCTACAATAATTAACATAAGTCCTATTGTTTTCCATTTCCTAACCATTAAACACTCTCCCGTACATTCTATTGCGACTATTGGTTGGTTCTATATAAAACAAACTATAATCTTTTTGAAATCACTAGTTCCCAAGCTTACAACCGGTTTCCCATTACTACTCGACGTAATCCTCGACCAAAGCCATGTAGAACGCGGCTGTCGTACAACAAGAGTCCCAAAAGTGGTGTTTTTACAAGTATAGTTCAACCGAACGCTGTCCCTCCAAAGGGCCTAAATCAATCTCACCATCTGTAAGCACCACAAGACATTTCTTTTTACTGTTTGTATCTTCAGTTACAAGCTCCCAGGCTTTTTTCAATCCAAGACCAGTATCCGTTCTTCCGGCTCGGGCTAGCA
>JAGGAE010000087.1 GCA_017889725.1 Bacillota bacterium
CTGACGGTTTTTATTGCCCGCAATCTGACTGGCAGTGGAAACATTATAATTGAAGGGTTTACCAGGTTTGATGTACCTGTTCTTTCGGATATTCCTGTGGTGGGCAAACTGCTGTTTATCAATACGTATGCGACAACATGGTTGGTTTTGGCTATACTGGCCGTATCTTATGTAGTGCTCTACAAAACGGTTTTTGGCCTCCGACTGCGTGCGTGTGGGGAGCATCCGCATGCCGCCGATTCGGCAGGAATTAACGTCTATCTTATGCGCTATATTGCCGTTATCATCTCCGGCGCATTTTCGGGGTTGGGAGGGGCTATCATACTGGTTACCTATTCCGGGGAATTTAGTGGTACTGTGTTTGGACTAGGCTTTTTAGCGCTGGCGGCCCTGATATTTGGACAGTGGAAACCGTTGGGCATATTGGGAGCTACCGTATTCTTCGGGTTTGCCAGCACGATTGCAAATGTTTCTCAGGCTACGCCGCTTTTTGCCAGTATCCCGGGGGTGCTTTTAAAAATATTTCCATACGTTGTTACTTTGTTAGTATTGGTGCTGTTTTCACGAACTTCGGAAGCGCCGAGGGCTTCGGGTGAACCCTTTTCTCACGGCAAACGGTAGTTGCTAAAGAATGGCTTGCCGGGGTAACGAATGGAGGAAGAAGATGAAATCATTATTTGACCAAACAAAGCTTGCCGGGTTGCAACTTAAAAATCGGTTTATGCGTTCGGCCACTTACGATGGAGCTGCGGACAGCGAAGGGAAGGTCACGGATGAGCTCTGCCGAATCTATAAAACCTTAGCCCAGGGTGAAGTTGGTACAATTATTACTGGACTTACCGCTGTCACCGACCGGGAACAAAGCTATCCCGGACAAATGGCTATTTATGATGATACGTATATAGCGGGCTACAAAAAACTAACGGATGTTGTACATGCCTATGGAGCTCAAATTATCTTGCAGTTGGCCTGCGTGGGTTCGCAATGCATTCCGAATGCTTTGGAAGGTAAGGTTATGTGGGGACCTAGTGCTATTGAAGATATTGGCTATAGTACCCATCCCCAAGAGATGACAAAAGAAGACATCCGATTTGTGCAGGACGCATTTGGTAAGGGGGCACTCCGGGCGAAACAGGCAGGCTTTGACGGCGTTCAGCTGCATGGCGCTCATGGCTATCTCTTAAGCAAGTTTTTAAACCCTTATTACAACCAGCGTACCGATGAGTACGGTGGTCATATTGAAAACCGGGCCAGAATGGTGTTGGAAACCTATCAGGCCGTTCGACAAAAAGTCGGGCCGGAATATCCCGTTTTGATTAAAATCAATTGTGATGATTTTATGAATGAGAGCGGTTTGTCTTTTGAAGAATGTAAGTATGTATGCCGCCGATTGAGTGAACTGGGGATGGATGCTATCGAGGTCAGCGGCGGCAGCCGTTCCTCCGCCAGGAACAAAGGTCCGTCCCGGTTGAGTAAAAGGGGACCGCAATCTTATTTCGCCGACTATGCCGCCGAACTGGCGCGCGAGCTCCCTGTTCCAATTATTCTTGTTGGTGGTAACCGCGAGCCGGAAGCACTGACACGGCTGATTAATGAAACGCAAATAGAATATATTTCCCTTTCCCGTACCTTGATTTCAGAACCCGGTCTCATTAGAAAGTGGAGGGAAAACCCTGTATATGAGGCCAAGTGTGGCTATTGCAATAAGTGTTATAACCCCGGCGGGACAAAGTGTATACTTAATCAGAAGTAATCATCGGAGTGCTAAATGGTAAGGCTTGGCGCAAAGAACATTTGTTTATTGCGTCAAGCCTTTGCTATGCTATTTGAGGTAAAAGTTGGAATGTGCAAAACAGCGGAAGGAAAAAATCTGAAAAATATGAATTTATGGAGGATTTTTACAAATTCTTGTCGAAGAGTGTTATATATTATGGAAAGTAGTAGTTACTATAGTGCATAGGGAGGAATTTTTTGTGAAAAGTCTTCGTGCTAGACTCACTGCTGTAACGGTAATTCTGTTTGTCATAGGCTTATGTTTTCTGGCGGGGTTAAATTATTGGCAGGCTGATAATTTAATTCAGGAAAACATCGAGGCTGAAATGACTGCCCAAGCTACAGGAGTGGCTCGCCAGATGGCGATGACGATAGGCACAAGTAAAACCGAGTTGAGCACGATTAGCAGGTCGCCCATTTTTGCGAGTGGTGATCGTAATGCGATTGGCGCTTATCTCGGTATGGAATCAAATAATAATAAGGAGCAATACGAGGCCATTGTGTGGGCGGATTCGCAAGGTAATTATGTTGACGGCTTTGGAGGCGGGGGCAATGTTGCTGAGACTCCATTTTTTCAAAGAGCCGTAAAAGGAGAGACGCTTGTTTTTGGGCCTGACATCGCAGCAAAAACAGGTAACACTGTTGTCATTATCGCAATGCCGGTAAAAATGGGGCAAAAAATTACGGGAGTGTTGTTTGGGGTAGTAAATATCAATGCGGTCGGGAAAATTATTGATGAACAAAAAATTGGCGAAACCGGTTACAGTTATGTAGTCCGCGACGATGGTATGACTATTTTCCATAAGGACAAATCTTCTATTAATAAAGTCAACCCACTCCAAGATCCTTCATTTTCAGCTGATGTTAAAGCGGCGATTACTAAAGCGTTACAAGGAGACACGAGTGTTTCTCGCTATAGCTACGCAGGTGCAACCAAGTATTTTGCGGGGGCACCGGTGGAGGGTACAAACTGGACCGTATGCATAACGGTACCTGTAAGAGAAGTATCGGCTAAGCTTGGTATTTTTACCCGCACATCGTTAATTACAATTGTAGTGGTTTTGTTTATCCTTATACCTGCTATTTACTTATTGCTTACTCGTATGACCAAACCGCTTAGTACTTTAGAGCAGGTTGCCAACCAGATTGCTCAGGGAGATCTTAGTATTACGAGAATTGCGGTAGAATCCCAGGATGAACTTGGGCGTCTGGCGAGGGCTTTTGAGGTGATGTCCGCTAATTTGCGTTCGCTCGTAGCGCATATCGGTACTTCTTCTGAGCAAGTGTCGGCCTCGTCGGAAGAACTTAGTGCCTCTGCCGAACAGTCTTCGCTTGCGGCGAATCAGGTGGCAGTTTCTATTATCAGTGCCGCCCAAGGAGCGGAGGAACAAGTAGGTTCAGTGGAAAACGCCTTGAAACTGGTACAGAAAATTTCCGCTGAGGCGCAGGCGGATTCGATAAAAACCCGTAATGCGGTTGATATGGTAGATCAGGCGCTCTCGTCGGCAACAGAAGGAAATAAAGCAGTTTCTTTGGCTATTGCTCAGATGAACAGCATTAGTCTGACGGTAAACAATTCGGCTCAGGTGGTGGCGGAATTAGGGGAACGGTCGAAGGAAATCGGACAAATTGTGGAAACTATTTCCGGCATTGCTGGCCAGACCAATCTTTTGGCATTAAACGCGGCCATTGAGGCGGCACGGGCCGGGGAGCAGGGAAAAGGTTTTGCTGTAGTAGCCGAAGAGGTGCGTAAACTTGCTGAACAATCACAGCAGGCTGCTAAGCAAATTGCTGAGCTCATTAACGATATCCAAGGGAAAACGGATAAGGCTGTGGACGCTATGAATAATGGGACGGTTGAAGTAAGTCGGGGAACGGAAATTGTCGATCAGGCGGGAACATCTTTTGCTCATATTGATGCGCAACTGAAGGAAGCGGCTCTGATAGCGCAACAGGCGGCGGATGCTATGGAGCACCAGGTGGCGTTAAGCCAGGAAGTGCTTTCCGGTATGGATAAGATTGATGCTATCAGCACTGATATTTCCGAGCAGATGCAGACGGTTTCCGCGGCTACGGAAGAGCAAAATGCTTCGATGGAAGAGATTGCCGCATCTAGTCAGCATTTGTCGCGGCTGGCTGATCAGCTTAAGGACGCAGTACATCAGTTTAAACTTAAATAGAGATTCCGTAAAAGAGAATTGGCGTGATGGGAGGAAAGATACAAAAAATGTTGCTTTGGAAAAAAATATGACTGGCAGAAAGGTAACAGGTTAATTACTAGTCGGTTTCAGTTGGGAGAGGTTCATGAGTTAATGTAAATAGCGCTGCAGTAAATTCTGCTACATGTTCCTTTTCTTCATTCATTAGTTCACAAAATAGGGCGCGAACTTGGGAGTCTTCTGCTGTATTCATATAGTGCTGATATTTGTTAATGGCACGTAGCTCATCCTGGATGGCTTTCGTTAGGCAGCGGATGGCCGGAAGCTGGCTTTTACTTGGAGGGGGCACTTTGCCATCTTCCTCCTTGGGGGCGGGGGATGTCTTGGATATTGACTGGGGTTTTGCAGCCTGACGACTCATAAGTAAAGAATTTAATTTTTCATCTTCCAGTTTTTTTGCCTGAATGGGATCCAAACAGGATATTAATTGCATGGTTTTAGCAAAATGCTGCATTTCATCTTCGGCAGCATCTAAAAAAGTATCGGAAAAGCCGGTAGTATCAAGAGCACAAGCCAGATAGTCATTTATGGCCCCGCGTTCATCAGCGGCTGCGTCCCGCAGTAGATAAAGATCGGAATGGTTGGGGCACTCTTCGTAGGAAGCGGGCGGTACAGGGGGACTCCAGTCGGGTAAATATTTAGGAGGATAGTAATTGGACTTAGGCATAATAAAGTAACCTCCTATCGTAATTAACGCATTTTACTACTAGGTTATGTTGAGCGGCAGAAAAATGTGCTGAACAGGTTGGAAGGTAATAGGATAGTTACCTTAAACTTATAAGGTTTGGAGAGCGTGGGCAATTTAGCTTTTACCATAAAGGAGGTATTAAATTTAAAAAATACATACTGGCGCCATGTTCCGGCGTCAGTATGTATTTTTATGCTTTACAGTAATTCTATCTGATTCATGTAAACTAATTTATTTAAGCCTCGTGAGTATTTATTACCGAATAATCTTCTGCCGTTAACATACTATCCGGGTTTAGTATAATAATTACTCTGTCATCAATTTGACCAATTCCCTGAATATAGTTGGTATTAATACCATAAATGGCTTGGGGGACCGACTGAAAATGAGTGTCATCTATTTTAACAATGTCAGTAACCTCGTCTACAATCCATCCGGTATTTCCTTCATTAATGTTCAGCATGATAAACTTACTTTCTTCATCTCTATCTGTATATTCAAAACCAAATTTTGCGCGTAGATTTAAAACGTAATTGATCTTCCCCCGCAAATTGATCATGCCATCCACTTCTTTGGATGAACCGGGGATACTCTTAATAGTAAACTTTTTTGCCCGGAGGATACCGTTAACAGCGGAAATATCTACCCCATACTCTTCTTTGTTTAAAGCAAAAACAACTAGTTGCATATTATAATGAGTCACTCCTTTCCGGAACATATATAAATTATGCTTGGGTAGCTAAGTCACTCAGTAATTCCGTAAGACTACTAATTTCCTCAATACTTGCGGTTACTTGTTCTATGGCGGCGGCCTGCTGTTCTATCGTTGCCGTTGTACCGTTGCCCATTCTTACCGTTTTATCCACTGATTCTTTAATAATCGTTGTCAATTCTTTAATCTTGCCTACTGTCTGTTTGGAATCGGATGAAAGATTTCTAATTTCCTGGGCTACTACGCTAAAACCAAGACCGGCTTCTCCGGCTCTTGCGGCCTCAATTGCGGCGTTTAATCCCAAGAGACGAGTCTCATCAGCGATATCTTTGATGAAATCCATGACTTCATCAATTTTACCGGTTACCGCATTTACATTTTTAATTTCATTATTGAGTTCATTTTGATTATCACTTACGGAAGAAGCGGATGCCGCTAATTCCTGCATAGTCGCTGATATTTGGTGAGCGCTGTCGCTAAGGGTTTGCACAACTGAACGGAGTTTTAATTGTTGATAGGCGGCTTTAGACATACTATTCGCTACAATAAACAACACATTAGCAGCGGATTCAATACTTTCTTTCGACAAGATGCGTGCTTCTTTTGACGCTTCAACATATTCATCTGCATCAACGCCAATTTCTTTGGCAATACGGCGATACTTCTCTTCTTCCGGGGCGCTCGTTAAAACTTGTCCTCCTAAAATAGTTCCAATTAGACGGCCTTCTAACATAATGGGGGCGGCAAAGTCAATAAGGCCGGCATGACATTCATATACGACCGGTTTACCAGTTCTGGCAGCTTCCTCGCCACCTTTTCGATGAGATTCGGCACAGCGTTTATCACCGATATCGGTTGAATGGGTGTAATTCGCGCAAAACCGGATGTAGCTGCTGGGCTTAGTAACTGGAGTGCCATCGGGATCTACCGTAACGCTGGCTAAACCAACGCCTTTGGCAAAATCATCCTGAAATTTTTGTAAAAATGAAATGTCGATAACATCCGTTAGTTTAATATTATTCACGTCAATGCTGCCATACCTTGCTGGTTGAAGGTGCTGATTGTTCAAAATATGTAACCTCCATTCGGAATTTTATGTTGCTACAAATTCCATTATTATTGTGTTATTCCTTCTGACTTTTTTTACTTTTTAACAATCGTTATATTGTAATTATTTCTTGCGTTTGTTTTTTTTGGAAGCCATACATATGTATGGCTTCCAAAAAAGAGGTGTTTCCTTGAGATGGAGTATCTTAAAGGTTAAATTAGGTAATTTAAGGTTGAGTTTCTTTCATAAAAAGCTAAAAGTAGGCAGGAGGCTTGTGGGAAAACAAGAATAATAAGCTGTAAGACTTACGTTGCCATATAAATGGCATGCCCGTTTTCCCGGATATTTTGGTAATAGAACAGACGGCTGAAGATAATAGGGAAACGCAGGGATGCAATGAGGTAGCTGACTAGAGGGAAATGCTATTAGGGTTAAAAAGTTTAATAGAAGGGAAAGAGTATGAGAATATATTATTATTCCGCAACCGGGAATTCATTGTATGCGGCGAAGACCATTGCCGACGGTATTAGTGGTTGTGAGGTTGTACCCATGTCTTCTCAAAAGCAAAAAGCGACTCTTCGTGAATCGTCTAATACGGTCGGATTTGTTTTTCCCCTGCATTATTTTGGGTTGCCGCTTTTTGTCAGTGAATGCGTAAAACGGCTGGATTTTTCAGAGATAAAGTATATTTTTGCGGTGGTTTTATCTCCCCTTGTCTGCGTTGCCGTCGGTTGAAAAACGTCAGGAGAGATTAAAAAAGGCCGATTTAAAGTTGCAACAGGTTATTAGTAGTATTGCGAGGCGTGAAGAAAAGGCAGAGAAGGAATATTTTTCATTTTTTTGCCGGAAGATTAATATGTTTTGGCGCGGCAGTCTGTTAGCCAAGAGCAGCGGTAAGTTTTCCTGCTCTTCAAGCTGCAATTCCTGTGGGTTGTGCCAGAAGGTGTGCCCGGCGAATAATATCCGCATGATGGAGGGAAAACCAGAGTGGGGACCGAATTGTCAGGAGTGCTTGGCTTGCCTGCATCATTGTCCGGTTAACAGTATTGAGTTCGGATCGCGCACGGTAGGGCGGGAGCGCTATCGCCACCCTAGAATTACGGTGCAAGAGCTTTTACGCCAGGATTGAAAAAGGCCGCCGTCCTAAACTTAGGACAGCGGCCTTTTACTAATAGTAGAGATGATTAGCCTTTAATGATAGTGTTTTCCAATCGGCCTATACCTTCGAGGGAGGGGTTCCGGTCAGGATACAGTCGCCCGGATACAGTGTCATGACTTGTGTGATATGGGCGATTAATTCAGGTACTTTAAAGATGAGATTGCTGGTATTGGAATGTTGACGGAGGGCTCCGTTAATTTCCAGGGTGATAGTAAGCGTATGCGGGTCAACCGCTGTTTCTACCCACGGACCGACTGGAAGGAAGGTGTCGAAGGATTTTCCTCTCGTCCATTGGCCGTCTTTCAACTGCAAGTCGCGGGCGGTTATGTCGTTCGCACAGGTGTAACCCAGAACGTAATCATAGGCAGCGGCGGCAGGTATTTTTTTTGCTTGCTTTTTGATGATAACCGCCAGTTCGGCTTCAAAATGGACGTTTTCGGACATTGTTGGATATTCGATAAAGCCGCCGGGGTGAGCCAATGTTGAAGATGGTTTTAGGAAAAGGAGCGGTTCTGCTGGAAGGGATAAATTCATTTCCCGGGCGTGGTCATAATAATTAAGGCCGACGCAGACCGCTTTCGTCGGGGTACAGGGTGCCAGCAACGTTACGGTGTCGAGTTCAACGCGCCTACCGGATAACTCCCAGTCGCTATAGACATCACCGTCAATCAGGTCCAAGGTCGTTCCGGAAAGCACGCCCCAATGGATGGCGTTGCTGATGCTAAAACGGGCTAATTTCATTGTAGTCCTCCTTTGGGTAGTGGAATATTTTGGTTACACCATAATGGGTTTAGAGGACAATGTCAAGTTCCGCGGCAATCCCAAAAGGGTTAACTTTGGTTTTTCAGGTACCGGAAGGTTATGGCGCAGGCGGACAATAACCTATAAATACAGGCGGTAAGCAGCATAACTGGAAGGGTTGCCCCTACAAACAAGTCTAGTTTAAGGAACTGGTAATACAGTACTACGCCGAGCACCCAAACTATTATGGCCGTCCAGTTTATCAATAGGTCTTTTTCGATGTTCCGGTTTTTAAGAGAAAAATAATCGGTAAACAAAATAGCAAACAGAGGGGCAAAGACGGAGCCGATGGCCATAAGAAAATCTTCATACTGTTCCATATTTAGTGCTAACGCTAATAGCGTGCCTATCACTGTAATGATGAGAGCCAGATGGGTTTCATTTATTTTTGGAAAAATATTGGACAGACTAACTCCGGCTGAGTAGGCATCCATAAAGGTGGTTGTTACGGTGGCAAGAACTATAATTGCTAATGCACTTAGCCCCAAGCCGGCGGACAACATAATTGCGGAAGGTTCGGCGTTGTCGGCAACGATAGCGGCTCCCAGTCCGATGATAAACATCCAGCAGCTGCCAATGAAATAACCTGCCCAGCTTCCCAGTGCGGCGCTTTTTTTATTTTTAGCGAAGCGGGTGTAGTCGGCAATGAGCGGCAGCCAGGATAAAGGCATTACGACGCAGAGTTCGACCCCTTCTCCAAACGACATGCCGCCGGAAGGAGGGATGTTAAAAAGAGAGGCGTCATGGAAAACTACATGGCTAAGGACTAAGGTAACTCCCAGTAAGAGAATTACAGCCACGCTATTGACTTTTTTCCAGCCGCCTTCCCTTCCCAGGGCTATCCACAGTAAAACCAAGGCACCGATAATAATGTTCCAGAGAGAAAACGCATCAAATCCCCACATGGCCTTTGTAAGTTCGTTAGATGATTTAGCGGCAGCCATCACCATGATTGCTGTCCAGCCTACGAGCTGCAGAATGTTAAGCAGGGAGAATAAGTACGAACCGTAGGCGCCGAAGGAAATGCGGGTCGAAACCAGGGCTGGAAGACGTTCCTGGGTACCGATTATACCGCCTAGAACCAAAAGTGTTGTACCCAGCAAGTGGCCGATGATAATCACCAACAAGCCTGTTTTAAAGCCGAGCGGCGCAAGCAGTCCGCCGGTAAGTATTTCTGCGACTGAAACGGCGGCACCAAACCATAAAAAGAAAAAATGATTAAACTTTAACGTATTTTTTTGTTCATTCAAGAAGCATTCCCGCCTTTTCATAAAGAGTATAAAAATGATGAACAGGACCGACACCCTTACCGATAGCCAGTGAGTGTTCAATAGCGATAGTAATATATTGTTTAGCAAGTTGCACAGCTTGTGATACGGTATAGCCGTGCGCTAAATTGGCTGCGATAGCCGAGGAAAGTGTGCAGCCGGTACCGTGGGTATGTTTGGTGGCAATACGGGGCGAGTGGAAATATTCGAAAGTCCGGCCGTCAAACAAAATATCGGTGGCATCGCCTTGGCAATGCCCGCCTTTGAGCAGCACGTAACTTGGCCCTAAACTGTGAATTTTATTTGCCGCTTGCTCCATCTGCATTAGGTTGGTAATTGACATTCCAGTGATTTCTTCGGCCTCAGGAATGTTGGGGGTAACTATTGTTGCCAACGGCAACAAGTGGGAGATCAGCGAGGAACAGGTGTCCGGGTTAAGAAGGGCACAGCCGCTTTTCGAAATCATAACAGGGTCAAGGACAATATTGCGGGCCTCATACTTTTTAAGGTCCGAAGCCACAATTTCGATGGTTTCCTGGCGGGAGACCATACCGATTTTGACTGCAGCCACCTTGATATCTTCGAAAATGGCGGCAAGTTGCTTGGAGATGATATCTTCGTTGATATCTTGTACCGCCCAAACACCTTGGGTATTTTGCGCTGTAACTGCCGTAATTACACTCATACCGAACACACCATTGGCGGAAAACGATTTGATATCCGCCTGTATACCAGCACCGCCGCTTGAGTCAGAACCGGCAATAGTTAGAACCTTTTTCAAACTAATTCACCTCCTGAAAAAATAAAAGCGCATCCAGCTGGATGCGCTTTGGTGCTTGTAGCACGGTTGGCTGTTCCTACGCTGGCATTACCCAGATCAGGTTT
>JAGGAE010000030.1 GCA_017889725.1 Bacillota bacterium
GCTTACCGCTTTCTTTGCCCGTTCTTTTTTTATGGTGTAAAAATAATAGCCTACCGTAACTACAAGGGCTAGTAAAAAAGCAAACGTATTCATACCTTCCGTCTCCCCTTTGTTAATGCGTAATCAAGGCTAAGAGAATTCCACCCGAAATGGCCGTACCGAATACGCCCGCTAAATTAGGCCCCATAGCATGCATGATGAGGAAATTATAGGGGTTTTCCTTAAGAGCGACCACATGCGCTACTCTGGCCGCGATAGGAACAGAAGCAATCCCGGCTGACCCTACCAACGGATTAATCTTCTCCTTCAGGAATACGTTCATTATTTTTGCACCAATTACGCCGGATGCCGTCCCGCCAAGAAACGCAATGAGTCCCAACCCGATAATGAGCATGGTCTTATAAGTAAGAAACCTATCCGCTGCCATGGTGGATCCGACAGCAACCGTAAGGGTGATTGTAATTACATTCATTAAATCATTAGCTGCCGTATTGGCTAACCGTTCAACCAGTAACACTTCCCGAAGCATATTGCCCAGCATCAGCATGGTAATGAGCGGCGCTACCGGCGGCAATAGCAAGTTTACAATGATAGCAATGATAAACGGGAAAGCAATTCGCTCCAGCCGGCTTACCGGCCTCACCTGTTTCATCACAATGGATCGTTCGGCTTTTGAAGTCAAAAGCTTCATTACCGGCGGCTGGATTAAAGGCATTAATGCCATATACGAGTATGCCGCTACCGCAATTTGCGGCAATAAGTGGGGAGCCAGTTTCATGGTAACGAAAATGGCCATAGGTCCGTCAGCCCCGCCAATAATCCCAATGGCACCCGCTTCGGCAATAGAAAACTCCCCCGTCATTTTTGCCAGTATAATGGCTATAAAAATTCCGGCATGAGCCGCAGCACCCAAAATCATTAAACTGGGGCGGGAAATCATCGGGCCAAAATCGGTCATGGCTCCAACGCCCAGGAAGATCAGCGGTGGAATAATTACCATCTCTACTCCCTGAAAAGCGTAATAAAATAGTCCTCCCGGAGCGGTAAGATCTGACCCGGGCACATTGGATACGATGCAGGAAAAACCAATGCCCAGGAGAAGAAACGGTTCATATTTCTTGGATAGCGCCAGATATACCAGCAGTCCACCGACGATAATCATAATGATGTTGCCAGCGGTAATGGAGGCTAGCCCGGTTTGTTCCCCAAGCGCGAACAACAGCCCCATAAATTGCTCTATCATAGTCTCCACCCTCCCTCTATTTCATTTCAGCCATTAATGGCCTCCTTTTAACTCCTCGTCGCTAATCTTACCCAGTTTGTTTAAAAGCGGAAATATATGCAAAATCAGGCTTATACCGTAGATAATGACAAGGCTGAGAAAAAAGTCTATAAGGCTAAGTATAATCGCCCCTTCCATCGTGTCGGGAACCTTCATCGGTATAAGATCCATACTCATTCTCCTTTCCGGTGAGTTTATCTATAAGGGAATGTTCCCATGTTTTTTCCCCGGACGACTTTCCCGTTTCGTTGACAGCATAATAAGAGCCGTTATAATTCGCGGCCGGGTTTGGGACGGCTCAATCACTTGGTCTACAAAACCTCTCTCGGCGGCTTTATAGGGTGTTGCAAATTCTTTAACATACTCAGCAGTCTTTTGTTCCGCCTCGGCATCACCGCGGAAAATAATATTAGCAGCCCCGGCCGGACCCATAACCGCAATTTCTGCAGACGGCCATGCCATTACCTGATCCGCTCCCAAATCTTTGGAACACATGGCTAAATAAGAACCACCATACGCTTTGCGGGTAATCACCGTTACTTTAGGTACGGTAGCCTCTGAATAGGCATACAGCATTTTTGCGCCATGCCGGATAATGCCGCCGTACTCCTGCCCTGTTCCCGGTAAAAAACCCGGTACATCCACCAGATTAACCAGCGGAAGATTGAAGGCGTCGCAAAAACGAATAAACCGGGAGGCCTTATCTGAAGCGTTAATATCCAGGCACCCGGCCATAACGGACGGCTGATTGGCAATAATGCCGACGGCCCGTCCTCCAAATCTGGCAAAACAGGTGATGATATTCGGGGCGTAATGGGCCGACGGTTCATAAAATTCACCGTCATCCACAATGGCCGCAATAACATCCTTCATGTTATAGGGCTGGTTGGAGTTATCCGGCAATAACTCATTCAACCCTTCCGTCATACGGTTAAGGTCATCTTCGCTTGCGGCCTTCGGTGCCTCTTCCATGTTATTACTGGGCAGAAAGCTCAGAAGATAACGGACTTGCCGCATACAATCCTCATCATTCTCGGCAGTGAACTGAGCCACTCCGGAAGTGATATTATGGGTCATCGCCCCCCCTAAGGCTTCCGCCGTTACCTCTTCCGCGGTAACTGATTTTATTACTTGCGGCCCGGTAATGAACATTTGACTGGTGTTCTTGACCATATAGATAAAATCCGTCAGTGCCGGAGAATATACCGCGCCTCCTGCACAAGGTCCCATAATAATAGAAATCTGCGGAATTACACCGGAGGAATGGGTATTGCGATAGAATATCTTGCCAAACCCTGACAAAGCATCCACCGCTTCCTGTATGCGGGCACCGCCTGAGTCATTGATCCCGATAATCGGCGCTCCCACTTTCAGGGCCATTTCCTGCACTTTAACAATTTTAGCGGCATGCATTTCTCCTAACGAACCGCCAATTACTGTAAAGTCCTGGGCGTATACAAATACCAGGCGTCCGTCTACCGTACCATACCCGGTTACAACTCCCTCGCCGGGAGCTTCTACCTTCTCCATGCCGAAGTTTGTGCAGCGATGCCGGACAAACTGGTCGATTTCTACAAAACTTCCCGGGTCAAGCAGTGTATTAATCCGCTCACGTGCAGTAAGTTTTCCGCTGGAATGCTGTTTTTCGATGCGTTTTTCCCCGCCGCCAAGTTTAATCTTTTCCTCCAGCGTTTTAAGCTGGTCGATTTTTTCCCGAATCGTGCTCATATCCTGCCTCCCCGAAAAAGTTACTTACGCTCGGACAATTCCAGTAGAATGCCTCCGGTAGCTTTTGGATGAATGAAGGCAATGCTGGCTCCACCGGCACCATACCGGGGAGATTCATCAATCAGCCGGACACCCTTGTCCTTTAGGTCCGCCAGCGCTTCCCGGATATTTTCGACCCGAAGAGCCATATGCTGAATCCCTTCCCCGTTCTTTTCAATAAATTTGCCAATAGGGCCATCGGGAGTTGTCGACTCTAAGAGTTCTACTTCACTGTCCCCGCAGGGAATAAAGCATACTTTGACCTTCTGCTGCTCTACTACCTCTTCCCCCTGAACGGTAAGACCCAGCACTTCGGTATAGAACTTTTTCGCTTCCGCCATATTCTTGACAGCAATCCCGATATGATCGACTTTTAACACGTTAATCATGTGCCGCTCCTTTTTGACCTAACGCAACATTTCGGCCAGAATCGTGTTCACAATTGCGTAAGGCGTTTGTTGATGATTCTCAAGTCTTTCAACAAAACTGTCCAGCTCTCCGCCGACTGTAATTTTTTCAAGAACCTTTTTGCTGATGTGTTCATTCAGTAATACCAATAATTCATTTTTGGTCCGGGCGCTCCGCCGCCGCTGCTGCTCGCCGGACGTTACCAGAAAGGTCCGGTGGTTTTCAAGCGCTTCCAGAAGCTCCACCAGCCCTTCCCCCCGGCTCGCCACAGTTCTTTTAACCACAGGACGCCACAACGTTTTCTCCGGATTAAGATCGAGCATCATTTCCAATTCCGTGTTCAAACGCTCGACACCGTCCCGGTCCGCCTTGTTGATAACAAAAATATCGCCGATTTCAAGAATGCCGGCTTTAATAGCCTGTATGTCATCCCCAAGTCCCGGGACCAGAACCACCACCGTAGTGTCAGCGGCCTTGATAACGTCTACCTCTGACTGCCCCACTCCTACCGTTTCAATAAAAATGATGTCTTTGCCAAAGGCATCCATAAGCTTTACCACTTCAACAGTTTTTCTGGCCAAACCACCTAAACTGCCACGTGTCCCCATACTGCGCAGGAACACTCCAGGGTCCATCGTTAGTTCATTCATACGAATCCGGTCGCCTAAAATGGCCCCGCCAAAGAACGGACTGGTCGGATCAACCGCTACAATACCGACGGTTTTTCCCTGCCCCCGATACTCTTTAGCCAGTTTATCAGTCAGCGTACTCTTCCCCGCTCCTGGTGGGCCGGTAATTCCGATTACATGAGCACGGCCAGTAAAAGGGTAAATGTCCTGCAGAATACTCCCGGCTTCCTCGTAATCATTTTCTACTGCCGTAATCGCCCGTGCCAGCGCTCTTCTCGATCCGCGCAATAACTCCTGAACAATGTCCACACCTTTGCACCACCCTGCTCGCCCTATCCGGCTTTTAGTGCTTTAGCCATTTGATTTTTGTCATGTCTCACTGGGTTACATGAACTTTTATAAATTCGACAATCGCAGCAGTTGGAGTGCCTGGCGTAAAGATTTCGGCTACTCCGGCCTGTTTTAATCCGGGAATATCCGAGTCAGGAATTACGCCGCCGCCGACAATTAACACATGTTGCATTTCTCTTTCTTTTAAGAGCTCTACTACTTTGGGAAACAAGGTGTTATGGGCACCGGACAGCAGACTTAGCGCGACAACATTGACGTCTTCTTCCAATGCAGCCTCCGCGATTTGTTCCGGCGTCTGACGAAGGCCTGTGTAAATCACTTCAAATCCAGCATCTCTTAGCGCCCGGGCTACCACTTTAGCACCACGATCATGCCCGTCAAGTCCCGGCTTTGCGACCAATACTCTTATCCGTTTTTCCATGTTCTCCCTCCTCGCTTCTACAAGCTGACATGCGCCTGGTATTCACCGAATACCGAACGAAGTACCCCGCATATTTCACCCAGCGTCCCATACGCTTGAACGGCTTCTAAAATCGGCGGCATAAGGTTGGTCGATTCTTCCCTCGCTGCAGTCTCCAACGCTTTCAGTTTTTCCTGAAGAACTGCATTATCGCGTTTAGCCCGAAGCGCTGACAGCTTCCGCTTCTGCATCTCGCCAACAGAAGCGTCTACCCGAAGTAATCCCTCCGGCGGTTTTTCATCTATTTGGAATTGGTTGACCCCTACAATAATGCGTTTCTTGCTTTCTACTTCCAGTTGCCACTTGTAGGCGCTTTCCTGGATCTCCCTCTGTATATAGCCCTTTTCAATAGCAGCAACCGCCCCGCCCATATCATCAATTTTTTGGATATACTCCCAGCATTCTTTTTCAATTTGACTGGTTAGCGCTTCTATATAGTAAGAACCTGCTAAAGGATCCACGACATCCGCTAACCCGCTTTCATAAGCAACAATTTGCTGCGTCCTAAGAGCGATGCGTACTGCGTCTTCCGTGGGCAGCGCCAGTGCTTCATCTTTGGAGTTGGTATGCAAAGATTGCGTACCACCCAATACGGCCGCCGCCGTCTGCAGCGCCACCCGAACAATATTATTCTCCGGCTGCTGGGCGGTAAGCATGGAACCCGCCGTCTGTGTATGAACTCTCAGCATCCATGACTTGGGGTTCTTGGCCCCAAAACGTTCTTTCATCACTTTCGCCCACACTCGCCGGGAAGCCCGGAACTTGGCCACTTCCTCCAACACATTGTTGTGGGCATTCCAGAAGAAGGACAGCCGTCCGGCAAAATCATCCACGTCCAGCCCCGCTTTGATTGCGGCATCGACATAGGCGATTCCGTCGGCTATAGTAAACGCGATCTCTTGCGCCGCGCTTGAGCCTGCTTCCCGAATATGATAGCCGGAAATAGAGATTGTGTTCCATTGAGGAACATGCTTAGAACAATATTCAAAAATATTGGTTATGAGACGCATCGACGGTTTAGGCGGAAATATATAGGTACCTCGCGCGGCGTATTCCTTTAAAATATCATTCTGAATCGTCCCTTTGAGTTTATCCGCACTTACTCCCTGCTTTTCCGCAACAGCAATATACATGGCCAACAACACCGCTGCCGGAGCATTAATGGTCATGGATGTCGACACTTTTCCCAAGTCGATCCCGTCAAACAATATTTCCATATCTGCCAGCGAATCGATGGCTACGCCAACTTTGCCTACTTCCCCCTCCGATATGGCATCGTCCGAATCATACCCAATCTGAGTCGGCAAATCAAAAGCGCAGGAAAGTCCGGTTTGCCCCTGCTCTAAAAGGTAGCGGTATCTTTTATTGGATTCTTCCGCAGTAGCAAAACCGGCGTATTGACGCATTGTCCAAAAACGGCCTCGATACATCGTAGGCTGTACCCCGCGCGTATACGGATAGCTCCCCGGAAAGCCCAAATCGCGTTCATAATCCAACTCCTCTATGTCCAGAGGAGTATATAATCTGTTATGTTCCAGGTTGTGCCGCTCCGGGTTTTTTGCCAGGGCTTTTTCCACTTTTGCTGTGTATTCTGCCATCTTGCCATGTAATAACTGGTTTTCCATATGCGTTACCTCCTTTACATTCAGAGCTTATTAAAAATCAAACCCAGATCATAAACACACGATAATCGAGTCACATGAACCAGGCCTGCTTATATTTTATTTGTTTTCCCGATTTTGCAATTTAGCTTTTTCTATACCATACCGGCTGAAAATATCCTTAAGGGCCGTTATCAGCGCCCGTTTGGTGGAAGTATGAAACCGTTCCTCTACAGCGGCCACAATCTCCTCCGGCCGTTCTAAGGATTTGCCGATAATCATCTTGACAATAAAGTCATTGGTTAGCTGGCAATACATGGGGATCATAGCATCCAGTATTTCCCCATTATTCATGTCGACGTCGGCAACAACGGTGATAAACTTATGGACTTCAAATAAATCTGTGCCCTGCGGCACTTGGGCATGAGCTGCAAAAATATGACTGTTCTCCATTTTGATACCCCCATACTCCACAGTATCGCTTTGGTTTATCCTTGTTTCGCTTTAGGCTTTTGAGTAAAAAACGCAGTAATACTACTCAGAAAAGCAAGGCCGGCTAAAAAGTAAAAGCTGCTTTCATATAGACCGGTTAAGGCTTTGATATATCCGGTAAAATACGGACCGATAATCGAAGCAACCCCAATGCCCGTGGAAACCAAACCAAAGATTGCCCCGAAATGTTTTGTACCGAAAAAAGCACCTACTACCGCAGATACCTGAGGAATTGCTCCTCCGTAGCCAAAGCCGATAAGAATGGACGCTATAAGTAAGCCATAGTACCCCCAAAAATGAGGCAGCGTTGCCAGACACACCATGGCTACTGCCGTAGTAAGCGAGGCCAATGTCATGGCAAACTTTCGCCCCATTTGATCGGCCAAATAGCCAAACAACACCCGCCCCAGCGCATTGAAAACCGCTAAAACCCCCATGGCAACCGCTGAAACATTAGCGCTAATTCCTCTTTCCACTCCGTAGGGGACAATATGGGCCAAAGAAGCCTGCCCGCCGGAAATCACGAATAAATGCCAAAACCACAATCCCCAAAAGGCCGGCAGCAGCAAAGCTTCCTTCCATGTATAGTCTTTGTCCGCCACTGTCTCGGCTTTTACCGGCGCGCTCTTTTTCTGTTCCTGGCTATCCGCCGGTGGATTTTTTAGCAGCAGCCCGGTCAGCACAATAACGCCCATACTAATTAGACCCAATATCTGAAACACCGAGCGCCAACTCATAAAGGAGAATAACGGAGCCACCCATATTCCCAAGACCAGGCTTCCTGCGCCGGTCCCCCCCATCAACAGTCCGGTTACTAAACCTCTTTTTTCCGGGAACCAGCGAACCACCGTGGCAATCGTACAATTGTACAAAATGCCTATCGCCAAACCGCACACCACACTATAAGCCAAATAAAGCTGAACAATATGCCGGACCATGGAGGAACCAATTAAGCCCAATCCAAGAAGCCCTCCGGCTGCCATCGAGGCCAAACGAGGCCCCCGGCGGTCAACAAACGGTCCGCCGACAAGTATGCCTAAGGCTAAAAAGATCATAGCCAAACTGTAGACCAGCGCCGTCTGATCCCTGGTCCAGCCAAGCTCCTGCTCCATTGGCAGCACAAACATGGACCAGGCATCAAGAAACCCCACCATCAGCATCATGACAAATCCAATTACCACAAATCTCCATCGGCTATTAAGTAGTACCACGGTATCCGTCCCTCGCTTTTTCGCCGGATTAGTTTCTATACCAGCTCTATAACATCGGCTATTCCCAGGCCTCCAGCTATACAGAGGGTGGAAACTCCATATTTAACATTTCGCCTTTTCATTTCATAAATCAAAGTCGTCAATATCCGGGCCCCTGAACACCCCAGCGGGTGGCCGAGTGAAATAGCTCCGCCGTTAACATTGACAATGCTTTCATCCAGTTCCAGTTCTTTAATTACCGCTAAGCTCTGTGCCGCAAAGGCTTCATTAAGCTCCATCAAACCAATATCACCTAAGGTTAAGCCCGCCAATTTTAAGGCTTTCCTAGTAGCGGGAGCAGGACCGATTCCCATGATTTCCGGCGATACCCCTGCAGCCGCGTGGCTGCGTACAATAGCCAGCGGTTTCAAATCTTGCCGCTCTGCTTCCTTTGCTGACATTACCACCAAACAAGCGGCACCATCGTTACGGCCCGAAGAATTTCCAGCCGTTACAGTTCCTCCCGCTTTAAAAACTGCTTTCAGTTTAGCTAATTCAGGCAGCGACGTTTTACGCGGGAATTCATCCACCTCAAACCGCTCTGCTTCCCCTTTTTTCCGGGGCACCATAACCGGCACAATTTCCTCGGTAAACTTCCCCTGTTCAATCGCAGCCGCGGCCTTTTCCTGGCTGGCAAACGCAAAGGCATCCTGTTCCTCGCGGCTGATTCCATAACGAACAGAGAGGTTTTCCGCCGTTAAGCCCATTGTCAATTCCCCATATGTCTCGCGGGGCTGTGACCGGGGCTGGCTTTCCGTATTTGAGTCAACAAGTACCGCATTACCCGCACCATATCCGTACCGGGCTCCCCTCATATAATACGGCGCATTGCTCATGCTCTCCGTACCACCAGCAACAATGATATCCGCATAACCCGACATAATTGCCTGTGCCGCATTGTTTACCGCTTGCAGTCCGGATCCACACTGACGCATCACGGTATAAGCCGGCACCTCAATGGGAATGCCCGCTTTAAGGGCTGCTACTCTGGCTATATTAGGCGCGTCGGCACTTTGTTTGGTTTGCCCCAGAATGATTTCATCGATTGTGCTTGAATCAATGCCCGCTCTTTGGATTGCTTCGCTAATAACAATTTGTCCTAAGTCTTCCGGCTGAACGCTTTTCAGCGTCCCGCCAATTTTGCCGATCGCTGTACGAACCGCACTAACAATTACTGCTTCTTGCATAACCAACCTCCGATCTGTTCCCTGTCCCGTCTGCCTGCTATAGCCATACCGTCGGGGGAACAGCTCCTACTTTTTTATAGTGGGAAGTGTTACTTTGCCTTAAGCACGATCTCCCCTACATTTACACTGGCATACGTTTTAACATTCATTTCCGCCGGGAAGTATCCCGGATATTCCGCCGTTAAGGTATAGTCACTATTTTTCTTTAAGTCTTTGAACTCGAAGTCGCCAAAGAAATCAGTAGCTATTTCAGCTACGGTTTCCACCCCGTCCCTTAACGTAACTTTTGCTCCTTTTACGCATTCTTTGGCCTTGTCGGCCAAAAGTACTTCCCCAACGATAAAAGGTTTTGGCAAACCGATATACTTTGTTACCGGTTCAGCACCCAATTCCGGTTTGTAGCTTTCTGCTCTATCGCCTTTCTCGCTCAACAACTTAGAAACCGGACTATTAGGATCATCTAAATCGCCGAAAACCAGGGCTCCCGTAGGGCAAGACTCTGCGCAGCGTACTGTCTTCTCCCCCTGATCCAACATATGCGCGCACAGAGTGCATTTCTGAGGCACATTTTTTTCCTCGTTCCAGTACACTACGCCATAAGGACAAGCATTTACAATTTTTTTGCAACCTTTGGCTTTTTCCGAATTGATAATAACAATCCCGTCTTTCCGCCGGTAAACGGCGCCTTCCGGTGCGGAAACACCGCAAGGCATCTTTTCACAATGCTGACATAGCATCGGGATGTAATCCACTTTAATTTTAGTCCCGGTACCACGTTCCACTTCTTTTAACTGTATCCACTTGTGCCCGCTTTCCGGCTGGGCTACCGAATTGGGAAGATAGTCATTTCCTACATACTCATCCTTACAAGCAAGAAAACAGGAATGACATCCCGTACACTTTTCAATATCCACAACGATTCCGTATCTAGCCATTCTCTACGCCTCCCACTTTCTAAGCTCGCAGAGACATGAGTTCGGTGTCATCCCTGGCGCATGCTTTGATAGCAGTTTCGATGCCGTAAGCAAATTAACACAGCCTGCTTTATCCGTAGCCCCCGGCTTGCCAGGCACTAAAGGATCATACTTTGCCGAACAACCATAACTATGAATCACGCCGACCGGCACCCGCTCGGTAACCTGGGCAATACATAGCACCGAACCCCTGTCATTGTACAATTCCACTATATCGCCTCCGCTTACATTACGAGCCTTGGCGTCTTCTGGATTAATCCGCACCGGCCACCAATAATACCCATCCTTTTCTACCCGGTGAAAAGGTATCTCGTTAATCCAAGGGGTATGGGTATCATAATGCGTATGGAAAGAAAATCTGGGATGAGGCATAATGATTTGCAGCGGATACTTTTTATGCACTTCGCTCTTGTACCCTTCCCACGAGGGGATAAAGTGCGGTACTATGGGCCGTTCCGTATCATCCGGCAGATTCTGGCGCAGGCTTTCAGCGGCAAATTCAATTTTCCCGGAATAAGTTCCCAGTTCTTTTGCTTTTTCCGTACCCCGTTTTGAATTGCCGGTATCAGGAGTATCACACTCCCGCCCTTCGTAATACCAGCGCATCGCCGGTGTAGGCTTATAATTGTCCGGAATCGGTACAATGTAGTACCCTTTTTCATTGAACTCTTCCCATGAAATGTCCTTAACAATATCAGAAGACTCAAAAAATAGTCGCGCCCAATCGTCTTCGCTATTTCCCTCCGTGTAAAGCTCCTTCATTCCCAGCCGTTCAGCCAGAAGCGTAAGAATTTCGTAATCCGATTTAGATTCGCCTAGTGGCTCAACACACTTTTTCTCACGAACAATAACCCTGTAGTTATTACCAATATGCGCATTTGTCGTATAGCCGCCACAAGCCGCCCATTCCCCTAGATCGTTGCGTTCCAGATTGGTACAGGCCGGCAGAATAATATCAGCAAACTTCGTTTCGCTGCCGTACCAACAATCTTGAGTAACAACGAATTCCAATTTGTCACTTTGATACATGTTCACCCATTTATTGGTGTCCGACATGGTACCCATGAAGGACCCACCGTACCGGTAAAACATTTTTACCGTCGAGTGACCTTCCATAGGATACAAATTATGAACAAATTGCTGATCCAGCGTCTGACCGCAAAAACCGTCACCCCAAAAATCTTCCTTCCCGGTGAGGATAGCCTCCGGAAGAGTCAATCGGAACAGACGCTGCTTTGTTTTGTTTTGCAATGACAATTTGTTTTTCGCCACTGGCGACTTGCCCATTTGGCCCCTCGGTTCGGCGTATCCGGGAAACCAGGTATTGGAATCCGCCGGAGCGCCCATGGTGGTACCCCAAATGGAAATTCCCGGCTTGCCCAACCCCTGCATTGCCTGCAAAAGAACCATCATGCGCGCCCATTCGGTACCATAGGCGGTACGACAGGCGCTGCCCTGTCCCCCTCGACAGCCACTGCTCAAACAAGTCCTTTTCGATGCCCATTCTCTGGCAAGCGCTATGATTTTACGAGCCGGAATACCCGATTTCTCTTCAGCCCATTCCGGAGTCTTCGCTATACCGTTATCACTAATGCCCAGAATATAGTCCTTGAACTCCTCAAAGCCGATCGTCTTATCAGCAACATATTCCTTATCATAACGGCCCTCAGTAATCCACACATACGCGATTGCCATCGCCAGCGCTGTATCCGAACCGGGGCGCGGCGGCAGCCAGGTACCGTCCATTGCGGCCGCTGTATAATTAAAAAATGGATCAATAAAAACTGTCTTTATCCCTTTTTCTTTTAGCCATACACGCCAAATCGCTGATTCCTGCCCGCTATACGTACCACGGGTAGTATCCGGATCGTTAGACCAAAATACTATCATTTCTGTATTTTTCAGAGCATCTTCCAACAGGTCAAACTGTTCTGGCATACCCAGTCGCCATTGAAAACCATAGGTGTGAGTTGCTCCCCAATGCCAGCCCTCCCAGCTATCCGGATTATCCAGTATAGGAGTATAGTTGAGCATGTTCATAAACCGGGAGAACGGGCCCATTTTATATCCGACAATACCCCAATTATGATGAGATGACGTCATGCCGGTAATAGCCGATCCGCCATAGGCATCCAAAAGCCTTTTCATTTCACCGGAGACAATATCCAGCGCTTCCTCCCAGCTAATTCTTACATAGTCTGACTTACCACGATTTTGCGGGTTTCGCTCGCCTTTAGGGTCAAAATCCACTCGTTTTAACGGATATAAAATACGATTATAGGGCTCAAACCGGTTTCTTTCCGCATGCCCCGGCGGGGCCAAACGAAAAGTCTTGGGGGGAGAATATGTTTTGCCGCCGGCATTAATAACCCATGGCTTCAATTCGTCTTCTGGCACTTGCAGAGGACGAATACGGACAATTTTCCCGTCCTTAACATAGACAGAAATAGGACCACCATTCGTCATATTAGTAAATACCTGTTCCGCCATCTCTTTCATTACCTCCTTCACGCTGCTGCAGACAATTAAAATTCCATTTTATTTGGGTGCAAACAAAACAGTTTGGGGTTTATGTTCCATTTCTTTAACCAATTCGGTTAATTCGCCATACTTCATACAACCTGCCTGACAATGTTTCACACAGGCGGGCTGCTCGCCTCTGTCGGTTCGCGCTACACAAAGATTACATAACTCCGTAGGAAAAGGAAGATAATGTATCTCCACCTTGTTTATAGATTGGAGAATTATCTCATTCAGTTTGATGCCCCATCTTTGGGCCGGGTAATTGTTTTCTTGTTTGCACGCCACTTCACAAGTCTGGCAGCCTGTGCAATATTCATAATCAATCAGCAAACCTTTTCGTGCCATATTATTTCACCGCCCCGGTTGACTTCCTGATTCTCACCAGCGCCGTCTTATACGCGCCCCCGCCATACCCTGATTTTGCACCGGGTCCGATGTGAACCAGGTTATTGCAATTCACGTCCCAAATACCGAAAAGGTGGGAATCCGTCCCATCCTCTTCCGGCATCCACCACCCATGCGGTACGCTTATCACCTTGGGATGAACGATGGGTGTAACCTTGGCTTTTCGCCGGATACAGCCGCGATCATTTTCAATCAAAACCCATTCCCCGGTTTCTATCCCCTCAGCCAAGGGATCATCCTATGCTCTGAATGAAAATACATCGAAGATCGCCGTCCAGTTACCATAACTAAAGGATATTTTTCATACAACTCCGGCGTTCTTACTTCACTTTCCGGTGGTTCGGAGAAATACGGCAAGGGGTCCAGTCCCCATTCCTCATAGGTCTTACTGGCAAACTCCACCTTGCCGGAAGGGGTGCGAAAACCGGGAGGCCTTGACGGTGAATTTTCCTGCGGCATAATCCACCCGCCGCTGTCTTTTAGCTCATCAAACGTCATCCCGGACGGTTTTAGCCGATCATTTATCAAATCTTTGACCGTACTATACCGTTTTTTTAGTTCGGGGTTAAACCGTTGAGCCAGTTCCAGATTAATCTCCCAGTCAGACCGGCACTCCCCGACCGTAACCGCCGGAACAATCACCTGGAGCGGAACCCACCATGACCGGAAGCTCTCCTTTTCCGCAAGAGAAGCGACCGGTAATATAATATCGGCTACAGCCATCGTTGTGGGGTTATGGAAAAGATC
>JAGGAE010000031.1 GCA_017889725.1 Bacillota bacterium
AACGGTTGGCCAATTCGGAATGATTCCGGCCTATGGTATGGTTCTTAGCAGTGAGGATTTTCAAGGATCCCGGGTCAAAGGGGTAAAAGCCAGCTTTGGTACGGGAGCGGTTACAGCTACCGTGTTTTCCGGTAAAACCTTTGGACTATATGGTACTGGCTCAAGTTATTTAGGTGCAGGAAGATACAACATGGCGGAACTTGATTATGCGTTGACCAAAACAACCAATGTTAAGGCGGCGTACCACAAAACCGATGATATTACGTACGAAGAATTGGGCTTTGATACGAAATTGACGGGCGACCTTGTTTTTGAAGCTGCCGTCGCAAAGAGCGATTTGGATGTAAGTAACAATAAGTCCTATTACGCCCAACTAAAGTATAAACAAGCTATGTTCTGGGCGGTGCCGCACTCGTATGATCTATTCGTTGGCTATCGAAAAGTACCGGCAAGCGCCACGCTAAACGGCGGTTCCAACTCTGATTTTAATGGTAACTATATGTACGATTTTAAGGGGGTAATTATCGGAGCCCATTATGTTCCGGATAAAATGGTGCAGTTAACTACATGGTACGCGTTCGGTAAAAAAATTGAAACGACTACTACAGGTGATAAGGCAAATGCAGATCAAAAAGTTTTCCGGGCACAACTTGACTTCTTCTTCTAAGCTAGTGTGAATGAGTCAGTCGGCGGTATTTTTCTTCTAGGTGGAGAAATCCGCCGGCTGACTGTAGTGAGTAAAAATTTAAATGAAGTATTAGCATTCAAATGAAATAGGTGAGTAAAAGTGAATGGCGTTCCTAAGAATGAAATAAGCGTAAGCAGACTAAGAGTAGAATATGTATATAATCCGATAGGAATGGATGTGCAATCTCCCCGGCTTAGCTGGGAAATTCAATCCTCCAGGAGAGGAACGCGGCAGAAGGCGTATCAAGTAATAGTTGCCGAAACGGTGGAGGGGCTGTTGGAAGGCACAAGTGTTCTTTGGGATACAGGTAGGGTAGAATCCTCTGAATCTCTCAATTGTATCTATCAAGGGCAAAAGCTTCAAGCGCGTCAGCGGTATTACTGGAAAGTTCGAATCTGGGACGAGACCGGTGGTGTGACGGAATGGAGCGAGAATGTTTTCTGGGAAATGGGGCTTCTTACTTCAGAGGATTGGAAGGCGAAATGGATTGAGCCGGAGCAACGCCCGGCAACTAAAGATGAAAAAAGAAAGTTCTTTGAAGTATTTGAGGGAAACCGGGAAGCGGAAAAGGATTATTCACGCTTAAATCCCTGTCCTCTACTAAGAAAAGAGTTTGCTGCGGCAAGAAATATTGTAAAAGCCAGAATTTATGCGACAGCACATGGGGTTTATTCCCTTTGGCTGAATGGGAATAAAGTGGGAGACAGGGAATTAGCTCCTGAGATTACATCATATCCCAAGTATCTGCAGTATCAAACCTATGATGTGACGACAATGCTTACCGATGGAAACAATGTACTTGGAGTAGTTTTAGCGGATGGCTGGTACGCTGGCAGAATCGGCTTAACAGGTGACAGCTGTCAGTATGGTGATAAGCTGGCGTTATTACTTCAGATGGAAATAGATTACGCTGACGGACATAAAGAGGTCATACTTTCCGACAAAAGCTTTCTCTCGACTACGGGGCCTTGGGGCTGGCATTGTGCGGGAGAAGCGCAGGGGACATGGTCACTGGTGCATGAGGCAAGTTACGGCTATGATCATTTGGTGGCTCAATATGGCGAGCCGGTGAAAGCTATGGAGGCTATTAAAGCTGTTCACCTTATAACAACCCCGCGAGGGGAAACTGTTGTCGATTTTGGACAGGTCTTGGTCGGACGCGTGAGGATGACTGTGGCCGGAACGGCCGGAACCGAAGTGGTGCTAGAGCACGGCGAGGTACTGGATGAGTACGGCAATTTTATGATGAATATTAAGGGGCGCAGTAAGGAACAAAAAGATTACTATATTCTTAAAGGTACAGGACAAGAAGTATATGAACCGCAGTTTACTTTTCATGGGTTTCGCTATGTAAAAGTAACCGGGTATCCCGGCTCTGTTACGACGGAAGCTTTTACTGCCATTGTGCTTTATTCGGGTATGGATGTGACCGGAGAGTTTGAATGTTCCGATAGCAGGATTAACCGATTGCAGCAAAATATTCTTTGGAGTCAGAAGGGAAATATGCTCTCTATACCAACCGATTGCCCGCAGCGGGAACGGTCCGGTTTTACCGGAGATATTCAGGTGTATACGCCTACCGCCTGTTTTAATATGGATGTAGCGGCTTTTTTAACCAACTGGCTTCGTAATTTGGCACTTGAACAGCGGGAAGATGGAGCCGTTCCGATTATAGTGCCGTACTTTCCGGCGATTGAAGAGATGCAGGCCGGGATGGGAACGCATACGTCCGCCGGGTGGGGGGATGCTTGCGTGATTGTACCGTGGGCGCTCTATCAGGCGTATGGAGATACGCGTATCCTGACGGAAATGTACCCGGTAATGGTTAGATGGCTGGACTATGTTATCCAAGCGGCCGCCGAAAATATTCCGGAGAATCTTTCCGGTGACTTGACCGAAGAAAGACGTGAGCGTCAGCGATACTTATGGAATACGGGATTTCACTTTGGTGACTGGCTGATTCCTAGTTTGTGCGATGAAAAAGATGGCGCAATGCGCGGCGCTTTTGCGACGAAAGAATTAGTATCAACCTGTTTTTTTGCGCACTCGGCTGAATTGGTTGCAAATATTGCCGAGGTTTTAGGAAAACAGGAAGATGCAGCTTTTTACCGAGATTTATCGGACAAAGTGCGAGACGCGTTTGCGGCGGAATATCTTCAGGATGATGGTACTTTGACCGCTCATTTTCAAGGGATATATGTTTTGGCCTTAAAAATGAAAATGATACCCGGTGTTATGCGAAGCAAAGTGCTGACTCAACTGGTCGGGCTTATCGTGAAAAATAACAATAGATTGGATACCGGATTTCTTTCCGTACCATTTCTTATGGATGTTCTTTGCGAGAATGGTCGCCGGGATGTAGCGAACAATCTGCTGTATCAGACAGAAAGCCCCTCTTGGTTGTATCAAGTGGAAAAAGGTTCAACTACGATGTGGGAACGTTGGGAAGCCATATTGCCTAACGGTAAAGTAACCGGGTCATCCTTTAATCATTACGCCTTTGGCTGTATAGGAGATTGGCTGTACCGGGTGATTGGCGGTGTTAGGGGAGGACATGATGGCTACCGGCAAAGTTTGATACATCCCGAACCGGACAAACATCTTACCTATGCGAAAACCCGGTTTCATTCAGTATACGGAGAAATAGGTGTGGAATGGCATTTGATTAGCGGGAAGATGAAAATGTCCGTAAGCATTCCGGCGAACACTACGGCAACTATTATTTTACCTTCGGCTAAGCTAAAAACTGTCTGTGAGCTTGGGAAGGCTGTAGATCAAAATACAGCAGGGGTGTTGGCGGTAGATGAGACTGGTAATACAGTTACATTAGAAGTTGGCTCAGGAAACTATCAATTTGAATATTGTTATGAGAGAGGAATGGTTGAGTAAAATGAACCAAGTATGTGCTGAATCTCAGAAACGTACACCTTTTGGACGCCTGGTTTCCGGAATTGTTTTAGGTCAGTTTGGGTATACCATGGCTACCATTGTTCCGCTAATTATACTATTAACATTTAAATTTTTGGAGATTGACCCGCAAAATGTTACTGCCGATTTTAGTATGGCAACGGGGGCAGGCGCTTTGGTGGGGATCATTGCCGCCTACATTGGCGGAGTAGTCAGCGATCGTACGACAGTGTCCTTTGGCCGTAGGCGAACGTGGATTTTAATAGGGACTGTTTTAGCGGCTGTTGCTCTTATGTTTTTAGGAAAGGCCAGCACTGTTGGTGAGGTTATTCTTTTGTGGTGTGTGGCTTTAACGTTTTACGCATTTTCCTTTGCCGCACTGTCGGCGTTGGTTCCGGATCAGGTCGAAGAACAAAAACGAGGAACGGCTTCAGGTATTATTGGTTTGTTTAATCCCATCGCCATTTTATTTGGGATGGGGGTAATGACGGCGATCAATGACCAGAGTGTGGATTTTAAATTTACCTGTTTGGCTGGTATATCTGTTATTTGCGCTGTTGTAAGTTGCATCTTGGTAAAGGAAGGGAAGCCGACAAGATTTACAGAAGAAAATCCGGGCAAAAAGTTGACTTTCGGAGAATGGCTTGGCAGGATTTACCCCAACCCGCGAAAATATCCGGCATTTTCCTGGGGGGTTCTTACTCGGTTTTTAGTTTGCCTTGCTTTTGCGACGCAAGTGTTTGGCGCATTGTATTTTATGCAGAAGTTTCATGTTTCACCGGAAGAAGTTACCGGGATTGCTGCTTTAAATGCTCTCATTCAAACTGTTGCATTAGGTGTAGCCAGTGTAATTGGCGGAATGCTTTCGGATAAGTTTAGAAAACAAAAACCGTTTGTATCAATTGCCGCTGTCGTAGTTGCTATTGGTATTATGGTTATGGCTTTTGCCCCGTCCGTACCTTATGCTTTTCTGGGAACAGCCATTCTTGGGGTAGGTTATGGTGCGTATATTGCTGTAGATATGGCGCTGATCTCTCGGATACTGCCAAATCCCAAAGATGCGGCTAAGGACTTTGGGATTATGAATGTGGCTAGCCAGCTGCCGCAGTCCATCGTTCCTGTGTTTGCCCCCAGGTTAATAGGTGCAGGCGGATTCCCCTTGTTTTATGGAATTCTTGCGATTGCCGGGTTGCTAAGTGCGGCAGCGGTTGCGCCTATACCGGAGATGTCTTCTACACCAGAAAAGTAGTTATTGAAAATAATAAACAAACTTTTCATCATACTGATTTTGTCCCGCCATCTAAAGCGACTCAAGTTCAGTTCGTAGCTGCTCCGTAAAACAGCCTCCAGACGAAGCCTGGAGGCTGTTTTGGTCAAAAATTTCTATTTTTTTGCAGTTTGTTTTTTTTATTATTCTAAAATCTGTTTTTATGGTTCCCAAAGGTAAACGGATCAATCGCCAAAACAAACGCCGATGGAGCGTCCAAAGTCGAGGAAGGAGAGTGGGACGTTGCCGGGTTGTCCTGCTATGGATTCGATGGGGACACGGACAATACGGTTGTTTTGTAAGGCAACCATGCAGCCGGTGTGGCTTGCAACAAGTGCGTCTACCGCAGCTACTCCGTAACGGGTAGGACTGCCGCCGCGCTGAAGATGGCCGAGAACGGTGCAGCGGGATTCAATTCCGGTTAGCGCCTCTATTTCGCGGGTCAGCTTTTCGCCAACGCCGCCTAGTCGAATTTTTTCCGGACTGCCTTCAACAATTCTGGCGACCGTCTGCTCGCCGTTAAAGGGGAAAGCTCCTTCAGCGGCAACGATTATGCTGAAGAGTTTGCCTTTTTCCTTGCGGTTATTGATTTTCTTTATCACTGAGTTGATATCAAAGGGAATTTCAGGTAAGAGGATGCAGTCGGCACCGCCGGCAAGTCCTGAGTATAGAGCAATCCAGCCGGCGTAGCGGCCCATAACTTCGAGCACCATAACCCGGTGGTGCGATTCGGCGGTGGTATGCAGCCGGTCGAGAGCGTCGCAGGCGCAGCTTACCGCCGTGTCAAAGCCGAAGGTTCGTTCTGTGCCGGGTATATCGTTGTCAATGGTTTTTGGCACGGCAACTACCGGAAAACCGAGTTTATGAAAATCGTGAGCAATACGGAGGCTGCCGTCGCCGCCAATGACGATAAGGGCGTCGATATGTTTACTGCGGAGATTTCCTAAAGCCTGTCCGGACTTATCCTGGTACTCGGTGGTTCCATTGACGGTTACTAAATATTTAAAAGGGTTGTCACGGTTTGTTGTTCCCAGGATAGTACCCCCTCGGTGAAGGATACCGGATACTTCCTTATCTGTCAGCTCTGTTATTTGGTTTTCTACCAGACCTCCGAAACCGTTTTGAATGCCCCACACGCGAATGTTATGTTGAAAACAGGCTCTGGCTACACTTCGGATTACCGCGTTTAGTCCGGGACAGTCGCCCCCGCCGGTTAAGACGCCGACGCTTTTAATGGTGGACATATACGTCACTCCTTTGTATGTATGCTAATTTTGCTGATTTCTGAGAAAATTATAACTGATTAGTTAGTCTCTGCCAAGCTTTTAAGGAAGGAGTTGGTAAAAGGCACGTGGAAAGTACACTTTAGTGGCAAGTACACTCTATAGGAAGGGTGATGATTTGGGGGAAATTCGAGGAAGGTTTGCGCCAAGTCCGACCGGCGAAATGCATTTGGGTAATGCCTGGACGGCGCTCTTGGCGTGGCTTGACGTACGTAAACATAACGGTACGATGGTTCTTCGTATGGAGGATCTGGATCCCGACCGCTCGCGGCCGGAGTATGCCGAAGGGATTATGCATGATTTGGCTTGGTTGGGTTTGGATTGGGATGAAGGGCCGGACACCGGTGGGGCTTATGCGCCTTATGTACAGGATGAACGGCGCGAGCTTTATCAACGCATGCTGGAAAGGTTAATAGAGGCGGATTTGGTTTATCCCTGCTACTGCTCACGGGCTGAGATTCAGACAGCGGCCTCTGCTCCCCATGGCGGGGAAGGAGAGGCCGCTTATCCGGGAACGTGCCGGAGTAGAAGGGGTGGGTGTAAGAACCGGAAACCCGCGTTACGGATAAAGGTGCCGAACAAAGTAATATCCTTTGAAGACGGGGTATATGGCCGAATAGACGAAAATTTGGCTCAAACGGCAGGTGACTTTATTGTTCGCCGGTCGGACGGCGTTCATGCGTATCAACTGGCGGTGGTGGTCGATGATGCATTAATGCAAATCAGCCGTGTGTTGCGGGGCGATGACCTTTTATCATCCACTTCCCGGCAGTTATTGCTATACGAACTTTTGGGTTTTGCGCCGCCTTCTTTTACGCATGTGCCTTTGCTGTATGGCGAGGATGGGCATAGGCTGTCAAAAAGACAGCGCCCTTTGGCGCTGGCCGAAATGAGAGAAAAATATATGTCGGCGGAAAAACTTATTGGTTATCTGGCTTGGAAGGCTGGTTTAGTGGACTGTTGGCAAGCGGTTCGGCCCGAAGAACTGATAGACGGGTTTTCTCTGGAAAAGTTGACGCGAGAAGCGGTGGTGGTTCGTTATCAGGATTTTAGTTAATGGTAAAACTTTATTTTAGGTAGCGCCGTGCGCCCCAGAATTCCGGCCCGTATGTACCGGACATAAAAGGTTCTTCCCGTACGGCGGATTTGGAGTTGGGGGCATGGATCATGATTCCGTCGGCCATATACATGCCAACATGGTGGATAGAGCCTTGACCGTTGTCGTCAGCGAAAAACAAAAGGTCACCGCTCCTTAAGTTTTGGGAGTTCACCGGCTCACCGGCGTTTGCCTGATCGTTGGCATCGCGCGGGATGGTAATACCTTGGGAGCCGTAAAGGCGCATGACAAAACCGGAGCAGTCAAAGCCGAAGGAGGAGGTGCCGCCCCAAAGATATCTGAGACCGATAAACTTTTTGGCCTCCTGGATCATGGCTTCCGGGTCAAAACTGGGGGCGATTTTTGCCGCTTGTTCTGTGGCAAGTTGGCCGGTACTCCCGTTTGGCAGACGTACCGTAAAAACGCCGGATTCTTTGACTAGCGGCAGTTTAGTTTGATAGCTGACCAAGGTAGTTGGGGCTGAGGGGTGGCAGAGTGTAGCTTTGTCAGCGGTTACGGCAACTAGGGGGGAATGCAAGCGATCTTCAAGGTAAGCAGAGTTTTCTGCAACCTGGGAGGCAGGAAGCCAGCCGGGATAGCCGCTGCTGTGAACGCTGGTAGGTTGTTCCAAAGCGGCGACTTGGAGCCAATCGCCTTGACGATCAAGTATGACAACAGGCTCTCCGTATAAAAGCTGGGTTTCTACTTTCCCTACCAGCCAGAGGCGCATATCGGTGTCCATAGTGTCTGCCCAGGCTGTGGCGTCCGGTACGGGAGACAGAATGAGTTGGTCATGGGGTCTTTTTTCTCCCGGATTAGTCCATAGCACGGCCAGCGGTACTTGGACGGCTCCGTAATTTTCGTTCATAGGGATACTCCTTTTTTTCTTGTTTATTCTAGATATTAGAGATATACTGATAAACGGTTTTCGTAAGCGCAGCGATGGTAGTTTGAGCGCATAGCGGGTCGGGAAGGTTTTCAGTCATGATGATAAGCAGGAAAGGTTTTTCCGGATGGTAGATGATACCGGCGTCATGCTCTACCCCGTCTAACTCGCCGGTTTTGTGCGCCACTATGGTTCCTTGGGGTAACCCTTGCGGAATCTTACAGCGGTCTTGCTGATTTTTGAGAATAGCCAGCATGGTTTCATCCAGTTCAGAGTTTAGGCAGCGGTGAAAGTAAAGTTTCTCCAACACCTGGGCTACATCGACCACGGAGGTGTAATTTTCCCAACCATTAGCGGCGCTGGCAAAATCCATCATATTTCGCTGCAGCAGCGTATCGGGACAGCCAAGAGACTGTATTGTGGTGTTAATCGCGGTCATAGTAAGTTTACGTATCAAAATATTAGTGGCAGTATTATCACTTTCGATTATCATGAGTTCCACGAGTTCAGACCAGGTCTTTTGGGTACCGGGGGAGACATGTTCCAGTGGCCCGGCTCCGCCTACTTGGTCACAGGCTTGGATAATCACAGTTTCTTCGAGAAAAATTTGTCCCAGACTCGCTTGACGGAAGGCTTCTATCATAATAAATAGTTTAATAAGACTGGCAGAGCGTAGTTTGCCTGGGTTTATTAGTAGCTCACGGCCGGTGGCAAGGTCTTGTACGGCTATGGAATATATCCCCGGCACAGTGTCTAACATTTCGTTTAGCATGGTTTTTAGGTTGGATTCTTTATACAAAGTATCAACTCCCGTTTTAAGGTATGAATACATATTCGCTTTTTTGAAAGAAAAAACCTTGCCGTATGCTTTAGCGGCATGTGGTACAAATTATTACTATGGCAAATGAGAAAGGATGAAGATAGTGTTTGCGAAAAAAACTACGGTTATTATCGGTATTCTGCTGGTAGCGTTGGCGATAGGCGGTTGCAGTTGGTTCGGGGATAAACAAAGCAAAACCCTTAGGTACGCGGTGGGGGCTGAGCCGGAATCGCTTGATCCCCGGAAATCTACCAGTATAGCCGCTGGGAATATTGAAGCCCAACTGTTTGAAGGGTTGACCACATTAGATAGTAATAATGCACCTGTGCCTGCCGCAGCTGAGCGCTGGGAGGTTTCTCCCGATGGTTTGACGTACACTTTCTATTTGCGACAGGGGCTAAAGTGGTCTAATGGGGATCCGGTTACGGCGGAGGATTTTGAGTATGCCTGGAAAACGGCTCTTAGCAAGGAAATGGCGTCGGATTACGCGTATCAACTGTTTTATCTGAAAAACGGGGAAGCGTACAATGCCGGCAAGGTAGAGGAAAGCGAGGTCGGCGTAAAGGCGGTCGGCAATAATGGTTTGCAGGTAACGCTGGAAAAGCCCGTACCTTATTTTTTGTCGCTGATTTCCTGCCAGACATATTACCCGGTTAATAAAAAGCTGGCAACTTCCAATGAAAACTGGGCGGCCGACGCGAAAAGTTATGTGGGCAACGGGCCTTTTAAAATGACTAGCTGGACGCATCAGGATAAAGTGGAAGTGGTAAAAAATGACCAGTATTGGGATGCAGCTAAGGTTAAACTGCCGGGCATACAGTTTTCTTTTGTGGAATCGAACAGTACAGTATTGACGATGTTTGAGAATAACCAGTTGGATATGGCGGAAAATCCGCCTGTGACTGAATTACCCCGCTTGCAGAAAGAAGGAAAAGTAAAGGTGTACCCGTCTCTCGGGACGTATTACTACTCCTTTAACGTCCGGCAAGCTCCTTTTGATAACCCCAAAGTCCGTAAAGCTTTCAGCCTGGCGATAAACCGTCAGGATATAGTCAGCCGGGTGCTTAGGGGCGGACAAAAGATAGCGTTGGCGATAGTTCCTTATGGTGTGCCTGATGTGGCCGCCGGAGAGGACTTTCGGGTGAAAGGCGGCGACTATATTGCCGACAATGATGTAGCAACCGCCCAAAAACTGTTGACTGAGGCCGGATATCCGGGTGGTAAGGGTCTGCCAACCATTACGCTTCTGTATAATACGAGCGACAATAACAAGGTTCTGGCGGAAGCGGTGCAGGAAATGCTGAAAAAGAATCTCGGAGTAACAGTAGAATTGACCAATCAGGAACGCAAGGTGTTCTATGATACCCTGGACAGTCATAACTTTCAGTTTGCCCGGGATGAATGGGTGGGCGACTATGACGATGCTATGACTTTTATGGAACTGTTCGAAACAGGAAACAGAAATAACAATTCCGGTTATAGTAATCCGGCATATGATGCGCTAATTCAGACGGCTCGAAATACAACTGATCAGGCAGTGCGAATTAAAGCCATGCATGATGCGGAAAAGTTGTTGGTGGAAGACTCCCCGATTATTCCGATGTATTTCTATGCAGATAATGTGCTGATTACTAGTCATGTGAAAGATATAGTCAGAACGATTATGGGAACGGTCTATTTAAAAGGTGCTTATATAGAGTGAAAATGCTATAATTAAGCAAGGCTGAAGCAGCCAGTGGAGTCGATGTTGTCAGGGAGGCATAATGTGAATAGTGTTGAGCAAATGTTGGAATTAAAAACTTGGGCTGTAGTGGGGGCCAACAATAATAAGGATAAATTCGGGTATAAGATTTTCCGGTTCTTACTGGACAACAGTGAACTTACCGTGTATCCTGTCAATCCTGGGATAGAAGAAATTCAGGGTAATATCTGTTATAAGACGCTTAGTGATTTGCCGAAAAAGCCCGATGTGGTTAACCTGGTTGTGCCGCCGAAGGTGGGAGAGCAGATTGTGCGTCAATGCGCAGAACTCGGTATTAAGAATATCTGGTTTCAGCCTGGTTCTGACGGAGCTTCCGTTGTTTCACTGGCCCGCGAGTTAGGGCTGAATATTGTTCAGTCCTGCGTTATGGTGGAAATGCGTAATCGATGGTAACACCTTGGTTCAAGGTATTAATATCTAGGAGGATGGCAATGGCAAACATTATGGAAATCAATGACGGTAATTTCCAGGAGGAAGTGTTGGATGCCGCCAAACCGGTCTTGGTAGATTTTTGGGCTCCCTGGTGTGGTTATTGTAATAAACTGGAACCTATTTTAGAGGAGTTGGCTACTGAAATTGGTGACAAGATCCATTTTGTTAAGCTAAATGTTGATGCTAACCGGGCGTTAGCGCAACAATATGGTGTCAGGAGTCTGCCGACTATGATTTTGTTCCGGGATAATGAACCAGTGGAACGCATGCTTGGGTATATGCCCAAAAATGTAATTGAACAAAAGCTGTCCGCTAAAACGCAATAAGTAAGGGGTGTTCTGCCGATACAAAATATCGGCAGTTTTTTTTGTATTAGCCTCAGAAAATAGGGCTTTTGGACTATTGTGGGAAATAAGGAAATAAAGTACCATAAATGTGTTTTGATGACTTCTATGGAGAATACCTTTGAAGTTATGCTTTGGTATGAAAATCATGTGACGGTATTTTGTGGGTTTGTAGACTAGCGAATATAACAGATGGAGGAAAAGAAGTTGAAAAAAATAGTCATAATACTTTCCGTTTTATTGGTGGTTATTTGTGCAGGCTGTGGTACTTCTGTTAAAAATGATTTGGTTGAGTATGTAAAATTTGAACAAAGCGCCGACAAAGAAATACAGGCCGTTAGTTCAGATTTTATGAAAAAAATCAGTAGTGTCGGCAACAATAAAGAAGAAAAAGTGAAATTGCTAAATGAAGTTTTGAAAAATCTAACAGATATTACCGAAAAACAGAGGCAATACAAACCACAGACGCAGGATGTGCAGGATATTCATAATAAAGGCATTAAAGCATTAGACACAACTAGAGGCGCATTTGATGGACTTATTCAAGCCGTTGACTCAGATACACTTACCGAGGAAAAAATTAAAGAATTTAATAGTAAACAGCAGGAGATCAACAGGCTTACGACAGAGTATTATAATGATATAAAAGCACTGCAAGAAAAAAATAAATAGCAATTAGTTTTTAGTTTTCGGACTCCTGCCAGGCTTCCTTTTGCGGGAGTTTCACTTTTTTCCGAATAAGAAAAATAATTTTTAGCGGGCACAGGGATAGGGACTGTGTTTCGTCATAATAAAAAAAATTATTGATGGTTCTAATCAGGGGCTGTCTCACTAAGATTTTTTTCTACCGTATATTGTGAATCTTGCTCGAATGCAGTCACAATATATAGCGAAATCTCTCTTTAATGAGACAGCCCCTGATTATTTATAACGAAATAGCTACCTGTCTTATCTTCAGTTGGCTTTTGAATACCTTTATTATACGAGGAGGTGTTTCTCGAAACTTACTTTTATATTGACAGGGAATAAGAAGAATATTACAATATGATTGAAGTCAGTCGGTGGAAGAGGAATGGTATTATGGCGAGAATTACAAAAGATCCGCAGATTCGAATGGCGGAAATATTAGATACGGCGGAAGCGATGTTTAATACGATGGGCTACCACAAAACGGCCATCAGCGATATTGTGAAAGAAATCGGGGTGGCGCAAGGCACTTTTTACTACTACTTTAAATCCAAGGAAGAAGTGCTGGAAGCTTTAGTATATCGCCATTTTTCGGCTAAGATTGCGGAAGCGGAAGCCATTGTTAACAATAAGGCTATGAATGCCATTGAAAAGATAGATTGGATTATCCGTCAAGCTATGAGTTGTCTTAACACCGAAGGAGGACTGTTATTTGAATATCTCTATACTGATGAACATATGCATATATTAGATAAGGTAGGCCGTCAGGGGCAAAAAACGGTTATGCCGACTTTGCTTACCGTGATTGAAGAAGGAGTTCAACAGGGGATTTTTCATGTTTCCTGTATACGGGGTACCGCTGATTTCATTTTTTCGATTTTTAGGTGCATGCATGAAGCGGTTTATAATAAATACCCCCCGGAAGAAATGCAGCAGAGGGCTACCATTGCTAAGATGCTGCTGGAAAAAGCGCTGGGAATGGAAGAAGGTGTATTATCTTTCGATAATTGAATTTGGCTAGCACTGAGGTTCTTTTTACACACGACTGACTTAAATCAGTCAAATGCAGTAAAATACAAAATAGAACAAAAATCTACAAAATAATACAAGGGGAATAATCGGCTACGTAGAATTAGTCGTTGAAGTTATTCCGGACTAATGGTTTCTAATATTATTATAGGAGTGAGAGAATTTGCAGAATTTAGTTAAGTACAAAAGGTATTTAGGGTTGGCGGCAATTCTGGTAGTTTGCTTAGTAGCATGGGCTGTGCTAAAACCTAATGCGGCAAAAAACGTAACAGAAGATGTACCGCTTGTGCGCACTTCTATCGTTGGTCTGGATGCTAATGCAGGGGGAAATACATATGCCGGAGAAGTGCGGGGCCGTTATGAAAGTCAGCTGGCGTTTCAGGTAGGCGGCAAAGTGATAAAGCGTAATGTAGAAGTAGGCAGTATCGTACACGCCGGTGACATACTTATGCAAATCGATGCTAAGGATATTCAGCAAAATGTAGTTATGGGTTCGGCTGGAGTGTATGCCGCTGAGTCGCAATTGAAACTGGCCGAAAGCAATTTGCGCCGGTACAAACAGCTTTACGAAGACGGGGTAGTGGGGCGCGCAGCGTATGAACAGGTGGAAAGCCAATACGATGCGGCGGTGGCGGCTGTCCGACAGGCTTCAGCGCGTAATGCCCAAGGGGAAAATCAATTGGATTACAGCTGCCTGTATGCCGATAGTGACGGAGTCGTAGCCGCTATTGCGGTCGAATCCGGGCAAATAGTTGGTGCCGGACAACCGGTAGTGACCTTGATAAAAAGCGGTGAACAGGAAGTAGAAATCAATATTCCGGAAAACAAAGTGGAAGAGGTGCGTAAAGCGCCAGCAATCAAAGTCAGCTTTTGGGCGCTGCCTGGCGTTAGTGTAGACGGAAAGGTCCGGGAAATTGCGCCGGTTGCGGATAAAGTATCGCGTACGTATAAAGCACGGATCAGTATAGTAAATCCTCCGGCTGAGATGAAGCTGGGGATGACCGCTGCTGTCAGCGTTCTTGGCGGAGCCGGACAACAAGCCGTCTTATATATTCCTCTTTCCGCAATATATCAGACTAATGATGTTCCTTCCGTATGGGTAGTCAATGGCGATACGGTAACTTTACGGCAAGTGACGTTGGGCAGTTACGGCAAGGATAAGGTAGAAGTAGTGCAGGGGCTTGCTCCTGGAGAGCAAATTGTTATTTCCGGTGTGCATAAGCTGCGCCAAGACCAAAAAATCCGCGTGGCCGGTGGTGATGTGCAATGAAAAAGTTTAACCTCACCGAATGGGCTCTTCATCATAGGCAATTAGTATATTATTTTATGCTGGTTATTTTCCTTGGCGGGATCTTTTCCTACCAGAAGCTAGGCCGTCTGGAAGATCCGGATTTTACCATCAAGCAGATGATAGTAAGTGTGGCTTGGCCGGGGGCGAGTGCCAAAGAAGTGGAAGAACAAGTGACCGATAAGCTAGAAAAAAAATTGCAGGATACCCCCGGGCTGGACTATGTCAAAAGTTTTTCCAGCGCCGGTCAGGCCGTAATTTATGTCAATCTGAAAGATAACATTACGGAAGATAAAGTTCGGCCCACCTGGCTGGAAGTCCGCAATATGTGTAATGATATAAAAGGAACGTTGCCCCAGGGGGTGATGGGGCCGTATTTTAATGATCGGTTCGATGACGTTTACGGTACCATTTACGCGCTAACCGGCGACGGTTATAGTTATGAGGAAATGCGGGAGCATGCCGAAGCCATTCGCCGCACTCTGCTCAGTGTGCCGAATGTAAAAAAAGTGGATTTGGTAGGGGTTCAACCCGAAAAAATATATATTGAAATGGAAACAAGCAAGCTGGCTCAATTGGGTGTCGACCCACGAATTATTGTCAGCGCCGTGCAGACGCAAAGCGCTATGGTGCCGGCGGGTAAGATTGAAACGAGTTCGGATGAAGTCAATGTAAGGGTAAGCGGGATGTTTGAAAGTGTGGACGCACTGAAAACGCTGCCCATTAATGTGGCGGGACGGAGCTTCCGTTTGGGTGATATTGCGAAGATTGAGCGAAGTTATGTTGATCCTGCCGAACCGAAAATGTTTTATAACGGGCAGCCGACGATTGGACTGGCTGTATCAATGGCCAAAGGCGGTAACATTCTTACGTTAGGTGAAAACCTTGATAAAACTTTGGTTGATATAAAAAGGAATTTGCCTCTGGGTCTGGAATTAAATACGGTGGCTAATCAGCCCAAGGTTGTAAAATCGTCCATTGATGAGTTTGTTGAATCGCTGGCGGAAGCGGTTATTATTGTGCTTATTGTCAGCTTTATCAGCCTCGGCATGCGTTCCGGGGTGGTTGTTGCGCTATGTATACCCTTGGTTATTTGCGGTGTATTCATAGCTATGAAAATACTGGGGATTGATCTCCAGAAAATTTCACTAGGGGCTCTGATTATTGCGCTGGGGCTATTAGTGGATGATGCCATCATCGCGGTAGAAATGATGAACGTTAAGCTTGAGCAGGGGTGGACGCGCCTGGAAGCGGCCTGTTTCGCGTACACGGCTACGGCTTATCCTAGGCTTACGGGGGCGCTGGTTACCTGCGCCGGGTTTATCCCTGTAGGGTTTTCGATAGGCAGTGCGGCCGAATTTGTGGGGAGTATTTTCTCCGTTGTCACCATCGCTCTTTTGATATCCTGGGTGGTTGCCGGTACGGCTACGCCGCTTTTGGGGTATTTATTGATCAAAGTCAAATTGCACGAGCATGGAGAGGCGACGGACATTTACGACAAAAAATTCTACCGGATGTTTAAGGATATTCTGGTATGGTGCTTGACGCACCGCAAGATAGTTTTGACCGCGACAGCTGTTAGTTTTTTAGGGTCTGTAGCGTTATTAGGACTGGTTAAACAGGAGTTTTTCCCCGCCTCGTCCCGTCCGGAGCTTATGGTAGATATGCGTTTACCGGAAGGAGCTTCTCAGGTGGCAACCGAACAAGAGGTGCAGCGCTTTTCTTCCCTTATTCAAGGCGACCCCAATATTGTCAGTTATACCTATTATGTCGGTGAAGGTGCACCCCGCTTTGTACTGACGGCTACGCCAACGCTTCCGAATACCAGTTTTGGTCAGGTTGTCATTGTTGCCAAGGATTTTGAAGCGCGAAAAGCCTTAGAAAAAAAGGTTAAAGACATACTCAATACAGAGTTTCCTAGTGTTCGCGCCAATACATCGGTTATTCAGATGGGACCTCCTTCGCCCTATCCTGTGGCGCTTCGGGTGACGGGTCCTGATCATGATAAAGTGAAAGAGATTGCAGATCAAGTACGGGCCGACATGGCTCAGAATCCGACCATCAAAGATATCAATTTCGACTGGTATGAAAAAAATAAAGTCATGCATCTGGCGGTTGACCAGGATAAGGCGCGGGCGCTGGGGGTTGACAGTCAGACACTGGCCACCAGTTTGCAGACATACTTGTCAGGCGCACCTATTGCCGAGTATCGTGAAAAAGATAAAACTGTCAGCATCGTATTCCGTCTCGACGCGGCTAACCGGCAAGATTTATCTAAAATAAAAGATGTGAATATTGCCCTGCCTACTGGAAAGTTTGTACCGCTTGAACAAATCGCCAAGATTAGCTATGATGCTGAAGAAGGGCTGATCTGGCGGCGGGATTTAAAACCCACTATTACGATTCAGGCGAATGTTGCCGAGGGTGTCATGGGCAATGACGCCAATAAAAAGATTTATAACGAGTTAAAAGGTCTGAGGGACAGCTTGCCGGCAGGCTATTCGATTCAGGTCGACGGTCCGCTGGAAATGAGTGAAAAGGCAATGGTATGGCTGATGGAACCTGTTCCAATGATGGTCATTGCCATACTGACGCTCTTAATGTTCCAATTGCAGAGTATCCCTAAGGTAATCTTAACCTTATTGACGGCACCGCTGGGGATTATCGGTGCAAGTATCGGATTATTGGTAACCAATAGCCCGATGGGATTTGTCGTGCAGCTGGGTATACTGGCCTTGGCGGGGATTATTATGCGTAACTCCGTTATACTCATTGATCAGATTGAGCAGCAGCTTGCTGCCGGTGAAGTGTTATGGGATTCCATTATCAATGCTGCGGTAATCCGGTTTCGTCCTATTATGCTGACGGCCGCCGCCGCTATCTTGGGTATGGTACCATTAGTGTCAAGTGTATTCTGGGGACCGATGGCGGTAGCCATCGCCGGGGGGCTTTTCGGAGCAACCATCCTGACGTTATTAGTACTGCCGACGATGTACGCCGTCTGGTATAAAGCTGAGCCGAACGGAACCAGCGACAGTCCGAATAGTAACTTTTCTCGAATCAGTCAGTAGGAAATGTACTTGGTAATGAAGTAATAAATGAAAAATAGCTTTTGCGGAGGAATAGAACATGAAACTTAAAAGACATGCGGCTGCTGTTCTTTTAACAACGGCGTTTGCCAGTGTGTGTATGCCGGTTTTGGCGAGTCCTACAGAATTAACGTTGGAAGAAAGCATTCGTTTGGCTCTCACCAATAGTCATAAAGTAAAAATGGCTGACGCCAGTAAGGAAGAGTCGGCATGGGCGTTGGAAGAGGCCAAGGGAAACAAAGGCTTTTCTCTTACTTATACTAATACCAATGCACGTTTGACAGAGCCGCCGTCCTATATCGGCTCACTAGATTCCGTTGATCCGTACAATTATTTTAGTAATAAACTGACTCTGGCAGTTCCGCTCTACACTGGGAGAAAGGTGGAAAATGCGATTGAGGCGCAAAAATTGGGCGCGAAAGTGGCTGATTTAAGTCTATCCACCAGTAAACAGCAGATAAAACTGGATACTACCGTCGATTTTTATCAGGTTCTTCAGGCAGGAAATTTGCTGGAGGTTGCCAAACAATCGGTGGATACGCTTACCAACCACTTACACAATGTAGAGCG
>JAGGAE010000088.1 GCA_017889725.1 Bacillota bacterium
CTGGGCCCACGGACCGGCAACATTAGAATGAACCGCATAGGTTGGGAAATTCGAAGATGAAATATCTACTCGAATTCTTGACCCTTTTTTGATTGTCCATGTTACCGGCCATAGTTCAAGTTTCACATCAACCACTGAACCCGGTTTATACGTTTGCGCTGCTTTCGCTCCATTCCGGTAAGCCAGGCTGGTAATACTATCGCGAATATTATACGCTTTACCGTCCGGCAATACTTCCATGACTTTAGCCGTAAAGGCAGTATCTTCCGCATCGGAACTTACACCCAAATTCACCTTAATTCGTCCGGCAATCGTCATATCTTCGGCAACCGGCTCCGAGATAAACGTGATAACATCACTGCGCGTTCCCGGTTGATCCTGTAGTACCGGTCCCGGTTGCGGCACTTTGCCGCCTGGATTGAGCCAGGCCAGCAAATCGGCTCCGCCTTGCGTTGGCACCGGATTTTTCGGGTCGTACACATAGGATACTGTTTTCGCAGCCTTTTCTTTCGTTGCCCGCAACACTCCGCCCTTGTCATCCCCTGGTGTTAAGTACATACGGGTAACATCAGCCTTCGGCGGCCAGCTTTTGAAGTTCTTCCATTTTCCATCGCGCGCGACATAAGCTTCCACTGTGCCAAGTTCCTTATTAAACGGCATCCCTTTCAGCTTATAGTCAAACCATTCTACCGCGTCTTTCATAATAGACCATTGCCCGTTAGCAAACTCCAAATCACTTTTTGGTGGCGCAAGCATATGCGTCCAAGGTCCAATGATAAAGGAACTTTGCTGTTTGACTTCCGGAGCCAAGTGTTCATAGCCTTCCACCGTTCCCGCCAGATGATGATCAAACCAGCCATCAACCACACGAACCGGAATAGTAATTTTAGAAGGATTATTTAGGAGAATCTCCCAATTGCCTTTTTTCCAATAGTCGCTTTCACCGCTGACATTGGTAAGCCATTTCGGTATGCGGACGAACCGTCAACGCTTTTTGATACAGTTCTTTCAACGGTTCCGTTGTTTTTATTCCCGAAGTAGTAACCGCCCATGAGGTATAAATATCATGCCGGAACATGCCATCTTGATACATCTGATTATGGCGATTAGTGCCAAACATACTCAAATATAACGTTTTCACTTCCTTCGGAAGCTGATCGGCAACAATCCACTGCACATAGGCACCGTACGAATGACCAAACATACCTATGTTACCATCACTCCAAGGCTGCTTAGCAACCCAATTTGCATTATCAATGCCGTCATTGCGTTCGTTTAAAAACGGCTGCCATACCCCTTCCGAGTTTCCGGTACCGCGGCAATCCTGTTGCACCACCGCATACCCATAGCGCACCAGGATTTTGCTCATCGCGGTCGAACTTCCGTTTTGGTATGGATCACGAGTAACAACTACCGGCCAGGGACCGTCCCCTTGCGGACAAAATACTCTCGTGTAAAGCTTAACCCCATCCCGCATTTCGACCATGTATTCTTGGGTCTCACCTTCCTCATTGCGCATCTCCGGCATACCTTTCATAAACATATCAAAAAAGAATTGGGTTTTTTTTATCGTTTCCGGGCTGTCCGGTTTGATTTCTGCGGACACTACCGAGGTAAAGCCAACCGTCAGCAGCACCAGCAGTAGGGAAATCATATGTTTCCATGACATAGTCATCATAACCTTTCTCTTTTTGTATATAGCTGAACCCTGGTTGAGTCAACCAGGGTTCAGCTCCCTGGCAAATCCCGTTTGATTCATTATAATACTTTTTATCCTTGGCTGGAAAAAATACTACTTATGTTTCAAATCATAGACTTTGCTACGAGATCGAGCTGTATGGTATTTATATTTATATTGATATTAGAACCAGAAATAACCTGTTACACTAAGGGTAGTATTCTTCGCATCGTAGCTTAATGCTTTGTTATTAGGTGTTACACCAAACACAAGCGCGGTATTCTTTCTGGGAACATAGTTATAAGTGAACACAAACCCTTTTACCCCGGTATACACATTCCCAACCTTAATATTATCAAGATCGGTGTTCGGCTGGTACACAGAATTTATTCCAACATAATGGTATGTCGCAACAAAGTTCTGAGATCCAGCTACTGCCGGATTCACGGTACCATAGGTTAAGCTAAGCTTGTAACCTTTATTTTCAAAATTACTTGTGGCTTTAGAATAAGCAGTCGAGAATAACAATTTCGGCGCAATGTTTCCGTGAGCCTCTACTCCTACGATCGAACGGTTATCATCGTACGTGTTATACGGATCTGTCGCCATTGTCGACGTCCCATGAAAACGAAGATTGTGATATTCAGCGCCGATGAAAGTTTTGCCAATAGTTGTGCTCGCGATGAGAACGGTATGCTCATCATTACTATTAGTGTAAGCAGCGTTAGCAAAATATGACGGGATACTAACACATTCCTTGCCAAAACGACCAATAAGATCAACCTTGCCTACGGTGTAGAAAGCCGAAACCCCTTTAATAGTAGCATCCGTTACCCATACATCGAGATTGTGATCGGCTTGTCGACCAAACACCCATCTGCCGCCAAACATTTTCCCGCCTACATTGGAACGATTCATAATCGTAAAACCATCGCTGCTACCAGCAGAGGCATCTCTTAAACCGCTTACGTTTTGCAGCCGGAACTCATAATCCAGACCATCAAGCGTACCGTTAAACACAACCCGCGACCGAGTATAAAACGCAGTAGCATCAGCTTGTTTTACACCATTGATTGTTGTATCCGGATTTGAATAAATCATTTTAAACTCGCCGCTAATTTGGTGCTCTACCAGTTTTCTCTCAATGTTATCAAGGCGAACCCCTTGATTTTTCAGATCCTCGGCAAATTCAGCTTTCAGTTTGTCAATGGTTGCTTTATTGGGAGCATCGGCTTTCTCATATTTCGCCATTGCTTTAGCAATAATAGTAGCCATTTCATAGCGGGTAATCAGCTTGTCCCCATTAAAAGTTTTATCATTAATATCAACGATTCCGGCCTTGCTTAACTGCATAACTGCGTTATACGCCCAGTGTCCCTGCGGAACATCAACATACGGATTACCAGGATAGGCCATAACACTTCCCGCGGTGGCAACTACAAAAAGCAATGTCATCATAGCAACCAGTTTCCACTGATTCATTTTTTTTAGGCAATGCAAAGAATTAAACGTCATACCATTCCCCTACCTTTTTCGTTATTATCAAATAATAAATTCCATGTCTTCGGTATCCTGGCTTACTCGTTTAAAAACCCCGAATTTGCTACTTGGGTCTAGTTACTTTTAATCGCGGTCAATAAATAATCACCTGCCTTTACTTCCCTTTCCTTCGTACCAATCACATCCAAGTAGTCTTGGGAGTTGGTAATAATGATTGGCGTAACCGGACTATATCCGGCTTTGGTAATGCCATCTATATCAAAAGTAGCCAGTATTTGTCCTGGTTCTACTTGCTGTCCTTCCTTAACCCTTACCTCAAAATACTTACCTGCCAGTTGAACTGTATCCATTCCAATATGAAGCAGAATCTCCGCCCCTGCCGCTGCGGTAATCCCAATGGCATGCTTAGTAGAAAATACCGCGGCAACCGTCCCCCTAACCGGGGAAACCAATTTTCCTTCCGAAGGCATAATGGCAATTCCTTTCCCCATGGCACCGGAAGAAAACACCGAGTCTTCTACCTTCTCCAAGGGAACCACCTCCCCGGTTAACGGACTGACTATAATGCAGTCTTCCGCCAAATCCTCTGTTTCTACTTCCGGTCCATCCCCTTCTTCTTGTCCTTCATCCTTATAACCAAAAAGATAGGTTACAAGGGCGGCCAAAACAAAGGCTCCTACAACGGCTGCTAAAAACATTCCAAACCCTTTGCCAAAGAAGATCGGCAATGTCATAAGACCCGGTATGGCAAACGCCGGGCTGGAAGCCCCGGAAAATCCTACCGCGCCCCCGCCTAAAGCTCCGGCAATACAGCCTATAATAAACGGTTTTTTATACCGGAGTGTTACCCCATAAATAGCTGGCTCGGTAATACCGATAATCCCCGACAAGGTAGCCGGACCGGCAATCGCCTTTATATCCATTTTTTTAGTTTTTAGCATAACCCCCAGCGCCGCACCGGCCTGTGCAAAAATCGCCGGAGTAACTAAAGCTATAAAAGTATCGGCTCCATATTGCGTTAAGTTATTGATTGCAATAGGAACCAGTCCCCAGTGCAGTCCGAAAATAACAAATACCTGCCAAAAAGCCCCCATAAACATACCGGCCAATATCGGACTGCCGTCGTAAACCCAGGAATATCCAATACCAATCCATTTACTCACATACGTTCCGAACGGCCCAAACACGATAAATGTTAAAGGAACTACAATAACCAGCAATAGTAAGGGAGATAAAAAGCGTCTCACACTAGAATGCAACCCTTTTTTGATCAAGCCTTCTAATAAAGACATAACGTACACAGCAATAACAATCGGAATAACGGAAGTGGCATAATTCGTTAAAATAACCGGGATTCCCATAAACGTCAATGGATCACCTTTTTTAAGTGCCTCTATAATGCCGGGATACAGTAGCGTACCGGCTACAGGTAAAAAGTAGAACATACTGTCCGCTGCCGCGAAGAGCAGCAAATATGTGCCCGACTGAGGGTTCATCCACCCCATCCCTATCGCAACCGTCAGCAGCCCTTTTAAGATACCTACCCCGGCCATAGCGCCAAGCAGCGGCGTAAATATACCGGAAATAATGTCAATCGCTTTATTGAAAAGATTGCCGTCGGACCTATCCCCCGCCGCTACCGAAGCCTCCTCCAGTTTGGCTATTTTTATGATTTCGCGGTACACATCATTCACCTCGTTGCCAATGACAACCTGGAACTGTCCGCCGCTTTCCACCACCTGAATAACGCCCGCTAGCTTCGTGATAGCTTCTTTGTCCACACCGTCAGCACTTTTCAGCTTAAACCGTAGCCGTGTAGCACAGTGTATTAGAGAAATTACATTTCTTTCTCCCCCAACCTGATTCAGAATCTGGAGGGCCAATTTCGAATAATCCACTTAAAAACTCCCCTTTTTTCTAAAAACATAAGGATTTTTCTTATTAAAAAAACCTAAGTTAAGCTACACTCGGGGGAATACTTCTCCTCAAGACGCAACTTTCACTTAGGTTTTGCCTGCTATCGCAGTAACAATCCTTAATTTTCTTTAATTTAATTTTCTTACATTCACTTACCTGTTAAATATGTATAGCCAATATGCTTTAGGCGATTAATTATGTTTTCATCGAATCTCGGGGCCGGTAAAACATGTAGCGAGACAGTAAACAGCCCACTTCTACTCCCCCTAACGAGTCATCTACATTGGTTTAACTACCAGCAACTACTATTAAATGCAAATACCATGCCATAGTTTATTTTCTTAGTATTTTCTTGCTATTCGCGCTTTTCTATCAAAGGAAAGGTCTTACCACCTTCTAAAAATGTAGAAATTTGTCTTATGGATCACAATCGAAATCGCGGTTCGTACCCGCTCCAATATAACAAAATCAGCGGTTTCTAAAATTTTATAACAAGTTCTATAATTTTAGAAACTATCGGATTATGACAAAAATGATACACTTTTGTCGCTCAAAAAGGTGTTTCCATGTTTATTAATGTAACCATGGAAAGCTAAATAGCGTAAGACTTAACTACCGTTTTCTTTTACCTTCCCGAAAGATTCCCTCAACCGATAGGCTTCCATACTTTTCTTATAACTATGGATTATCCCTGACTTATTGTGCTAAAATATAGCATGAAAGGAAGTGAATTGGATGAGAAAAATAGTGTGGTTATTAGTTATGTTATTTTCCCTAAGTCTTTCTACAACTGTAAATGCTTTTGAAAGCCAACATTCTATTATATCAACGCAAGTAGTTTCGATGAGCTTTGATAATCCGCCACCCCCTGATCCTAATGACCCTCCTCCTCCTCCTCCTCCGCACAGGCATCGGCCTCATAAGCCCGTACCACCGCCGCCTCCACCTCCTCCGCCTCCAGGCGATGACTGGTAGAAGATTTACACTTTTAGCACTAAACTAAAATAAAAACTAGGAACTAGCTTTACTAAGATTAGTTCCTAGTTTTTATTTGTAATAACCTATAAATCACGTTGAGGCAAATACAGTATATATTATTGCTCTAGAACATTTTGCCTTAAATAACTCCATCAGCGGAAAAACAGGAAATAAATATCCCCCGGCCTAGCCGGGGGTATT
>JAGGAE010000032.1 GCA_017889725.1 Bacillota bacterium
CTCTTGCTTCCTTGCCAAAAGATCCAAGACTTCCACAAGATCCGGCAGCGATTTATATTCAAAGACTATAGCTACCCCTTGCGGCGGCTCAAATCCTTTTTCCACTAACGCCACCTTAGCTTCACTATCTACCGAAATCCCTCTGGCTTTTAAAATTTCAGTAAGCACCGCTTGAAGCTCTAACGAACACACTAAATTAATCACCATACACCAGCCCTGCCTTACCCACTGCGCTCTCAGGTATTAGTATATATATTCTAAAAATCCAGCCAAATCTCCTCCCACCTGCACCATGACACATTATAGCACATGTCAAAACTAAGTCATTAGATCTTCTAGCCTTAATGGGCTAGAAGATACTACATATAAAAAAGCCCCGCTGCGGCTTAAATAAAAGCTTTAGCGGAGCGACCCCGTTATTCTCCAAATTTACTTTTTATTAATTCCAACAACGCTTGTGCAGCCGCCTGTTCATCTTCCCCACTAGCTTCAATGATAATTTTAGAACCGCAGGCCAGCCCCAACGTCATGAGCCCTAAAATACTCTTTCCGGCTGCTCCCATTCCCTGCTCATTCTTCACGGTAATGTTAGCCTTAAATTGATTCGCCTTTTCTACAAAAAGCTGTGCCGGACGAAGATGAAATCCGGACGGATTTTCTAACACGCCTTCTACAGTTACCATTTCTTACCTCCTAAATACCTTGCAAAACCTGAAACAATTCTTGCTTTGATTGAACTGCTAACAATTTCTCCCGGAAATCTGCATGAATAAGCTTACGAGATAAGGCAATAAGTATTTTAATGTGTTCATCCCCGGCTGCTTCCATTGGAACACCAATCATAAATACTAATTGTACCGGACTGCCGTCTAAAGAGTTCCAGTCAATCGACGTTTTTAACTGGGCAAAGGCCAGCCCGGGTGCCGCCATACCATCTGATTTACCATGAGGAATTGCTACCCCAAAACCAATCGCGGTCGTTCCTTTGGCTTCCCGTTCATTAAGCGCATTAAGATAAGCGGCGGCATCCTTAACCAAACCGGCCTTTTCCATTCCGGCAAGCATAGCCGCAACACACTCTTCTCGATTAGCCGCTTCTAATCCTAGAAACACAGTATCCTCTTTTATAATATCTAATAGCTCCATGAATATCAGCTCCTATTACCTAAAATCGCCATTAAGCTGTGGTTTTATTCTTTTTTACTACACTGAGCAGCAACGCGGTAACCACGGTTCCTATTACTAACGAGATAACATACATACCTAAGTTTCCTACCGCGTTCGGAATAAGAAGTACAAAGATTCCGCCATGAGGAGCCTTGAGCGTCGCTCCAAGAGCCATCGACAAAGCGCCCGTTACGGCTGAACCGACCATGATTGACGGAATAACCCGAAACGGATCAGAAGCCGCGAACGGAATGGCACCTTCAGTAATAAACGAAATCCCCAGCACCCCTGCGGCTTTTCCCGCCTCCCGTTCCTCAACAGAAAACTTTTTCGGCGCTATTAAGGTAGCAAGCCACAAGCCCAGCGGCGGAGTCATACCAGCAGCCATAACAGCGGCAATCGGCCCGTAAAAACCAGTACCTAAAAGACCAATCGCAAACGTGTACGCTGCTTTATTAACCGGACCGCCCATATCAAACGCCATCATAGCACCCAAAATAAGACCTAAAAAAGCGGCATTAGCGGTACCAAGGTTCGTAAGCCATGCACTGAGCCCATCCATGATCATTTTTACAGGCGTACCAATCACATAAATCATCAGCAACCCAACAATGGCGCTGCCAATAAACGGTATGATCAAAATGGGTACAAGTCCGGCAAAATTCTTAGGCAGCTTAATATTTTCTTTCATAAACTGTACAACATAACCGGCAAGAAAACCGGCGATAATACCGCCAAGGAAACCTGCCCCAATCTTCGACGCCAGCATACCGCCAATCAACCCCGGTGCCAGACCTGGTTTTTCCGCAATCGAAAAGGAAATAAAACCGGCCAGTATCGGTACCATCAATGCGAATGCAGTCCCACCGCCAATGGTCATCAGTGCTTCCGCCAAAGTTCCCTGTTCCTTAAACGCTTCAATACCAAAGATAAACGATACCGCGATAAGTAAACCACCTGCCACAACGATAGGCAGCATATAAGAAACACCTGTCATCAAATGCTTATACGGTCCGGTCACTTGCTTCTTCTGCGCTTCCTTATTATTCGTCCCAGGCTCCATGTTTTGCACCTTGACAGTTTCCATGTTCATGGCCGCATCAATTACTTTCCCCGGGTCTTTAATTGCCTCACCAATCGCAACCTTGAGAACGGCCCGGCCCGCAAAACGGGATTCTTCCACTTCAGTTTCCGCGGCAATAATAATAGCATGAGCCCCCGCAATATCTTCGGCTGTCAACGCATTTTCCACGCCTACCGCACCCCGGGTTTCCACTTTAATTTCCACATTTTTTTGCGCCGCAGCCTGCGTAAGCGCTTCCGCTGCCATATAGGTATGAGCGATACCGGTTGGACAAGCTGTAACCGCCAAAATCTTTTTCACAAAAATTCCTCCTCAAATACCATTTACTTGACTGCTCTACAACCTAACTCTGCCTGGAAACATGCACTTTAGGCAAAAACTGCTCTACTTCCGGCAATTTACATACCTCGGTACCCGGCTTAGAAGCCGTTACACTACCGGCCGCTGTTACCCATTGTGCGATCTTGGATAAAGGAAACCCTTCTAAAAGCGAATACACCAGCACTCCTACCATGGAATCACCAGCACCTACAGTACTTTTCGGAATCATCGGTTCCACCGTGGCTCTATACGCTTCGTCCTTGCCAACAACCAGCGATCCTTGTGCTCCCATCGATACAATGACGATTTCCACCCCCCGGCCAATAATCTCCCGACTTGCAGTAATCACGGCGGCATCCTCCGTCAGACTCCGGCCTACCAGCTTTTCCAATTCATAAATATTAGGCTTTATGGCCACCGGCCTGGCGGCAATCCCTAAGTCTAGTGCGCTATCATCCGCATCCAATACCGTCTTAACCCCTTTGGCCCTGGCAATTTCAATTAATTTACCATAAATACGGCTGTCAACCTGAGGCGGCAAACTGCCGCTGAGCACCAGGAAACTGGCATCCTCCAACAACCTTGTCAACTGCTGTTTAAAGTTGTTTATCTCCTCTTGCCCGACGGAAAATCCTGCCTCGTTGATTTCAGTAGTAACCTTGGTTGAGGCATCCACCACCTTTAGATTAGTCCTTGTTTGCCCCGGTATAGTTACGAAACTTTCCGAAATTTTTTCTTCCTCTAAATATCGCTTTACAAGTTGTCCTTGCGTCCCGGCAATCAAACCGGTTGCGTTAACTGCAACCCCAAACCCGGTTAATACACGCGCGACATTAATTCCCTTCCCCCCCGGATCCGTTCTCATGCTCTGTACACGATTTAAACCACCTACCTCAAACTTACTGACAACAACCGTCTTATCCAAGGCCGGATTCAGTGTAACTGTAACAACATATTTTTTCATGATAACTCCTCCTACGGCTGTACCATACATACCTCAACTCCTGCTTCTTCAAACTGGTCAGCCTTCTCCTGCGGAACTTGATCATCCACAATCCAGGTATCCAGCTCTGAAACCCCTGCAAATTTTGCAAACGACACTTTTCCAATTTTAGTATGATCAGCCAACAAAAAAACCTTTTTGGCTACAGAAATCATTTTCGCCTTGGTGGCGGCTTCCATAAGATTAGGCGTTGTCAGACCGCTTCTTACATCAATGGCGTTGGTTGCTATAAACGCTTTATTTACATTAATCTGACCAATCACCTGCTCCGCAAGAGGGCCTACCATTGCTAACGTATTGTTGCGTAAAATCCCTCCCACAACAACAAGTTGAATATTCCCCATTCCTTGCAAAGACTGCGCCAGCGCTATGGAATTTGTGACAACCGTTAAATCCGAGAAGCTGCGTAGTTCATTTGCCATATATAAAGTCGTCGTCCCGGAGTCAATGAGAATAGTATCCCCTTTCTCGATAAAGTCAACGGCTTTCTTGGCAATCGCCGCTTTCTCCAGTCGAAACCTGTCCTCTTTCTCTCTGAATGTCGGTTCTATATTCACATCGTCAAAACAAACGGCCCCGCCATGCGTCCTTTTAATTATGTTACTACTCTCAAGCTCCTGTAAATCCCGGCGTACAGTAGATTCGGAAACTTGAAACCTCTGACTAAGTTCACGCACTGATGCACTTGAATACGACCTAATATACTCCAGCATTTTCTGTTTTCGTTCCGCCTCAAACATTACAGTACCCACTTTCCATCCACTACGCTTTCTGCTTATTTATGCTCATTTGTGATCGTTTATGCTTATTTAAATTATATTCTGACTATTGTTTCTTGTCAATCCATATTTTATTTTATACGTTCATCCTTTTTCGACACTATTTGCATATTAAAATGGGGGCTGACCTAATATCTAGGTCAGCCCCCATTTTACAGTATTACCCAAAACGGCCTTATCCCTTCTCGTTTACGGATCAGCCCACTCTAAGCTAACTAATATATACAAACAGAATTTGGATACTGCTTTTCCTTTCCGCCTTTAACCATAAAAACACAATCGGATTCGGGTTTGTCCGGCGAATTCTGCCAGACAGTAATCTCTATCGACTCTTTTGGACAGTCGGAATATTTACAAATTATATCAGTCACTTCTTGCGCTATCTTCGACCTATTTGCCAAACCAAGTGCCGATCCCAGATGAATTTGAACAAGTGCCATTTGCACTCCCCCCATCTACCGTTTCATTCTTACACCAACAGCATAATATATTTTATATATTGTATATTTTCATTATATTCTGGCTTATTTTTTAAGTCAAACTATTTTTTTATAAATGGCAAAAATGAATTTACACCGCTAAACTTCCTTGGCAACTACTTCCAGTCCCGGCTATACAAGTAAAGCAGTGAGTCCCTGTCTCAATTAGTCGGTTTTCTATGTCTTCCCGGCGAATGCGTCCAATATAATTATCCAGGAGAGCCATCGGCAGTTTAAGCGCCTGATTAAAATCACAGTCAAACAACCTTCCCTGCCAATCCACACTGACCATGTTCCGGCACATAACCTTCGCCAGATTTTGCGCGTTTGAATTGTCCGCTAGCATTTTTATATAATGGTCAAGCTGCCCCTGTTTTTCCATTTGCGTGCGGAACCGGCCAATTGGTGCATTGGTTATAGTAAAAAGGCTGTTGAAAGTGATTCCGTAGGCGGTTCGTAAGTTTTCCTTATATGCCGATTCTAATTCCTGCTGCGGCCCCGGCAGAGAACCTCCTCCGGGATTATATACCAAATGAAGCTGTGGTCCATTTTTTCCATAGCCTAACGCATTAAGCCGTTTCAAGACAGCAATGTTTTTAGCGTATACACCTTTCCCCCTCTGAAACTCTACATTTTCTTCCAAATAGCACGGCATGGATGCCACTAGTTCCACTTTATTACGAACAAAAAACTCTGGCAAATGGGCATATTCCGCTTTATCCAATATTGTCAGATTGGTTCTGAGCAAAATTCGTTGCACTAGGTTCTCTTGCCGCAGTCGGCCGATAAATCCCGGCAATTCACAATTGATCTCCGGCGCCCCGCCGGTTATATCAACCTCTGTAATACCCGCCCGTTCAATAAAACGTACGCAATCGTCCATAACCGCACGGCTCATCTGTTCCGGCCGTTCCGGACCAGCCTCAATATGACAATGCTTACATTGTAAGTTGCATTTGTAGCCCATATTCACCTGCAGTAGCCGAAGCGAATCCTTAATCAGTGGTTGCTCATGTTTTTGAGCGTACTCTTGAAAACTCTGCATAGAAATTCTCTCCTCTCAGTATGAAAACTTCATAGCTACATTTCAAACTCCAAGCCGTCATAGCCGATTTCAACCCCGGCGTAGCGCCGGACCACTTCTTCCAGTTGCCCGTTTACCACCGGCTCACTATAATGCACAGACAAATGAGTAAGCACGGTATGACAGGCTTTTACCGCCTGCCCCAGTTGGATCGCCTGTACTATCGACATGTGCGCTTCAGGAAACCAATTGTCACCATAAAATGTAGCATCGCAAATCAACCAGTCCGCCCCTTCCACTTTACGAGCCGACGTCTCCGGCAAACCGGCCGTATCCGGAAAATACGCCAACCGTTTACCGTTTGACTCCACCAGAAACCCTGCCGTTTCGATGCCGTGGCAGGCCTCCAGCGGCGTAATCTCGGCATTGCCAAAACTATACGTAGTATCGAAACTCCAGGGGGTAACGTCAAACACTTCCCGCAAATGGGGAAACGCCCTGTCGAACTCGCTCTCAGCACTCGGCGGCAAATACAGCGGTATACATTGTTTTGTAGCCAACTTACTATAGTATTCCAGTTCTCCTAAACCACCAAAATGATCGTAATGCCAGTGCGTCATAAATATGGTATCGACACAAGTTACTCTTTCCCGCACTAATTGCAGCCTCAAATCCGGCGACGTGTCCACCAAAATACTGCCCGCTTCCGTCAAAAGCAGTGCCCCGCTGCGCGTGCGCGAAAAAGCAGGCTTCATTCTTGCTTCCCGACACCCCGGGCAATCACAAAAAAAGGAAGGTGTGCCCGGCCCGGCCCCTGTACCAAGCAACTTAAATTTTACCTTCATGTAGCACCCTCCCTTCTATTGCCCTGTAAACGCCATGGCCATAGACTTACAAGTTTCTTGTTCAGGGCAGCCAACGCATTGCTCAGCAAACGGTTCCGGCAGCTCACTAAAAGGAATTTTTCGAAATCCGCACTTTTGATAAAAGGAGGCGGCTCCTCCCCGGGCAACCGTTGTAACGGTATAGTCCGACGCCGCTGTCGCCTCTCGGCAGTAAGCCCAGGGAGACTTGGTCAATTGCTCCAATAAGTACCGGCCTGCCCCATTAGCCCGCTTTTCTTTTTCCACCGCAAAAACCATAAGATGAAATAACGTTTCATCCATTTGCACTAATCTGGCCCCCGCCAAAACACTATCGCCTTCTTTTAACACCACATGGTCCTCAACCTCACCAGCCAAGCACATATCCGACTCAGAAAATAGCCTGTTCAGTGTTTCTTTCTCCTTAGCCTCAGCAAACGACACAAGCAATTCCAATTAACAGCACCTCATTTTAGCTACACTGATTTTTAAGCCAACGAGCCTTTTCCATCCAGCGGCTTTCCAGGGCAGCCGCCAGTTCTTTAGTTTGTTGATCATTAATCTGCTGGTTTTCCTCGCCCGGCATAGAAATTCGTTCTGCCGCTTGCAGGAAGGTACGGCGAAAGAACAGACCGCCTATCAAAACCAAGGCAGCGGCGCCAACCGCAAACGGAACCATTTTACCTAATATACTAAGTCCCAAGGGAATAAGTGTTCCCAGTACAACTACCCCTCCCCAGAAATTTACACAGTATGGTCCTTTTACCATATTCAGGATGGCTTGACGGCCTTCCTTGGTACCGTTCAGTCTGACGCCCCACAAATAACTGCCCAAAAGAACCAACTGCAACACAAGGCTTACCGTTAGCAGTGTACTCAAAACACCCAGGTATTCGCTGCCGCTTAATTCAAAAAAGATAAGCATGAGCAGCACTCCGGCCAGTCCCGTGGATGTCGCACTGACTAAGAACAGCGCTACCAAACCGCTGCCCTGCCAAAAGGATCGCCCTCTGGCCTCCGCCAGTTCCAGTCCCGGATACACCACCAGACCAAGCGCCGCCACAATGTCCAGCACCGCTACCAGTTTACGTACAAGTACCCATCCTGACCACGGAACAAAGTAAATGAAAAAAGTAGTATACACAAACGTCAAACCTAAAAAGGAAGTCAACAAATACGAACCCATGCACATAATCGATTTAGGACGGGCATACACAAGATAGGCCCTGAAAATATGAGTAAGTTCCACCATTAACAAGAGAGACCCGCAGCCGGTTATAACTAAAGCTGCAAAGCTTACCCATCCATAAATCTGGTCAATTACAGTAACCCCTAACACATCCAGCATTGCTACCACAGCAGCCATCATGGCTCCCATAGCAGCCAAAAAGAAATACCCGGTTGCCAGCCAACCCCAATATTCCTGCTTTTGTTCCATACCCCTTCCCCCCTATGGCATAATATAGTAAATTGACGGTTTTGTGCCCAAATGCTCATACAAAGGCCGCGCATTTTCCTTGTGAATTATACGCACCAGTTCACTATCCGGGTCATCCAAGTCACCTACATGCCGGGCCTTTAACTGACAAGTTTCCGTGCACCTGGTGACCTCGCCCGTCTCCAGGCGTTCCACGCACAATGTGCACTTTTCCACTGCCCCTGTCTCTTTATTCATATGCCGCACACCATACGGACAAACCAACAAGCAAAATCGGCAACCCACACATTTTTTCGGATTAATAGATACCGTCCCGTCTTCCCGATGGTGGCTTGCTCCGGATGGACAGCCTTCTACACACGGTGCTTCCTGGCAGTGCATACACGCGATAGGAATATTATAAGAAGTAAGATTCGGGTATTCCCCTTCCGGGCCAACCTTATAAACCTTGCAGTATTTCATAGCCAGCGGCAAATGGTTTTCGTTTTGGCAAGCTACAGTGCAAGCATGGCAGCCTACACATTTTTTAAGATCAATGAGCATTCCCCAACGCATTAGTCTCCCTCCCCGACTTTGCGAATGCGGCACATAACCGCTCTGGTACACCAACTGCCACAGGCTTCATCACAGGTATCGGGATCATCGTCCAGGCACACGTTAATATTGGATTCAAAGACCCCCATTAACTCGGGATCTACAGTCGGCTTTTCCGGAAACCACCAGCCGCGTTCCGCCTGAATGACATCGGGAGCTACCGCCGAAGTAACAAACGCCTGCTGTTTCACCCTCCCCGTAGGCGTCTCAATCCACACCCATTCATTCGAATGTATACTCATCTTTTTTGCCAGTTCCGGGTTAATCGCTACCCGGGGATAAGGACGCAATAGACGGATTCTCGTAACTTCCCGGTGTTCCGAATGGAAGAACGGCATAAAACCACCGCCTGCTACCAACGTTAACGGATACGCCTTGGCCTGCTCCGGTCTGGCTTCGCTACCAAAAGGCGGCTCCACATAATGGGGTAAAGGGTCATATCCCAGCTGTTCGAGAATGGAACTTTTGAGTTCCACCTTGCCCGAAGGAGTTGCAACGCCCCGTTCCTGGTACTTTCGGTACTCCCGTGGGGCAAACGCCATCCGGTAACACTGGACAAACTCCTCATAACTGTCCGTCTCCAGTCCAATCGGAGCAAGACGATACTGAAAAATTTCCTCATCATTCTCCCATGGCCAATACTCAGCCTGCCCCAACCGCAACCCCAGTTCCCGCCAGAAATCCACATCTGTCTTTCGTTCAAACATAGGTTCAATCGCCCGTTCCGAAGCAATGAGCCAATCCGACACCCCGTACGTCGTTGTCATAACCGGACGTTCGAGCCAGGAAGCCGCAGGCAGCACATAATCCGCCAAAAGAGCCGACGGCGTCATCCAATAATCCATCACCACCAACAAATCCAAACTTTTTAATGCCTGATACACCAGCCGCGAGTTAGCATAAGAAACCAGCGGATTATTTGCCAGCACAATACACGCTTTAACCGGATAAGGCTGGCTTGTGATCATGGCCCGGAAGAGCATCGGCGCATTCGCCTCGCAAAACCATTCTGCCGGAATACTTTTTCCCCATACCCTCACCATATTATCGGTTAAAAGCTGATATCCGGGCCAAGTATTCAGCTTAAATTTATCGGCCCCCAGTTGCTTTTGCCGCTGGCTTTCCGGCAAAAGTTCGTTCAATTCCATTTCCCAGTCGGTGATAAACTCAGGATGAGGCCCAGGCATTACATCGCCGCCCGGCACATCCAAGTTGCCTGTGATAATCCGGAGCGCCGCCCGTGCCTGCGCGCCTGCGCTGCTGCCCCGCCCGAACTGATCAGTGGCAACCCCCCACTGAATACAAGCCGGTTTCGCAGCGGCATACATTCTGGCCGCCTGAGCAATAAGCTCGGCGGATACCCCCGTTTTCTCCTCCGCCCACTCCGGCGTATACGACTCAACCCGTTCGCTCAATTCCTCAAACCCGACCGTCCATTCCTCCACAAACTCATAATCATACAAGCCTTCCGTGATAATGACATTAAGCCACGCCAACGCCAACGCATTATCCGACCCTGGCCGCACTGGCAGCCATAGATCAGCTTTTGCCGCCGTCTCACTGAAAATTGGGTCGATAACAATGATTTTCGCCCCATTCTCCTTTGCCTGAAGAAGGCCGCGCATTTCAGGTAAATACGAAGTAGCCGGATTATGCCCCCAGATTACCACACAACGGGTGTTCATAATTTCCGGATCAAAGGCAGCCCAGCCGTAAGAAGCCGCTTCCACTAGAAAATTTGGTATCCAGCACACCGGTGCCGTATGCGCTACATTTGGACTACCAAACAAATTAAAAAACCGTCTCCGGGCAAAATCATCTGTACGATTCGTCCCCCCCAAAGAACTTAACGTCTCTGCGCCATAAGTATCCTTTAATTCCACCAACTTAGCCGTGATATCCCCGAGTGCCTCCTCCCAGCTTACCCGTTCAAATTGTCCTGCCCCCCGGTTCCCCACCCGTTTGAGCGGAAAATTAATCCGATTCGGATGATTCAAATGGTCTAAAGCCGAAGCGCCACGAGGACACTGCGCCCCTTGATTGAACGGATGCTCCGGGTCGCCGGTTACCTTCGTGATCACTCCGTCCTCCACTTGTGCCACCATACCGCAGTTCATGTGGCAAAAATGGCAGGCTACCTTTTTATACTCACTCATCCCTACTTTCCTCCCTCGGCCTCTTACTCAAAACCCTTAGCTGTATGGCTTTGTTGGGGCACTGCCCGGCACAGGTATAGCAAACGCAGCAGTCAGAAGCGTTTTTCACCTCAACTGTTTTTTTACCCTTATCATCCCTGACATAAAGCAGCGCTTCCGGGCAGAACGCCGCACACAATCCGCACCCGCTGCACCGCTCAGCGTCAATCACAATGTCAACCGCCAACGCCTCTTTTTCGCCCGATATGGCGACCTTATCCAACACCGGCGGCATATAAATACGCCGCCGGGCCTCGGGAATACTTTTCACCGCAAGCTTTTCCAACGCCCCGGCTAACGAAATGAGATTGCCGTACGGCACCGACACATAGACCTCAAAATCCTCCACATCACTCGACGCCCGTGCCCCGTAACAGCCAAACGAAATATTCATCTTTTGGCTGGTCATAACTTTAACCGTTAAATCAGCGCAGGTCGAGTTATACCCTGAAGTCTGAAATTCCTGCCGTTCTCCCGTAGCGTATGTAGAGGCGGCGCACAACCACATCGCCTGCTCCGGCCACAAAGTAAAAATAACCACATCCGGTTGATACTCGGCTTCCTCTAACGGAGCAACGACACTTGCTGCATACGAACCAGCCGGAAACTCCGGTCTTGACGCAATCATTTTCTGCGCACATTCCAAATTCGGCAATTTCTTAAACAGCAAATACAATTCTCCTGAACGCAATTTCGGTGACATAGGTACAAGCCCCAAAATAGCCGCTCCATCCGGACAAGCATGCCGCCGGGGCGGAAGATACATGCTGTTGCCACGTCTGGCCAAGGCTATGGACTGACAATGACGGATGCGTCCCTCCGGTTCATAAACTCCCCGGGGAACTTCTTCCCCCGGCCGCATCAGACGCATCGCTACAGGCAACCATCTGAGATTTAGAATCCGTTTCAAACCATCCGCCAATTGCCTATTATTCATAGACGGCCTCCCCTCTCCTTACTGCTTGGACTGTTCCCCCTTCTTACCGGCGCGGCGGTGGCGCACAAGCGGCAAGGCCCAAATCTTCCAACATACGAAGAGTGTTTGCCGGCGGCAAAACCGCCTTGTCATAAGCTGCCGCCAATTCAATACCTTTAACTACCGGAATCATACTGGCCAAATCCACCGGAATATCCACATCCGGCACCATTTCAACAAAACCAAACGGAATACCCCTGGTCTGAACCTTATCTACTACCATATCAAGCGCCGTAATTCCCGACAGGTTATAAAATACTTGGTCAAACTCGAACGGAGTATTATAGGTATAACCAATAATTGAGAAACCGCCTTCCTGGCAAGCTCCCTCCACCACAGCAGCCCCCACATTTTCCTCCGCATTTTTAACTGCGTCACTCTTCGTCATCGCCAAGCTTTCAAGCTTACTTACTGCTTCTTTAAGAATCGAAGGCTGCAGGCCGGGAAGATCGCCGCCAACAATCACCACAGCTTCGGACAGACGCTCCTGACCATTCTTTCCAAGTACATAATCTGCCGCATATTGCATACATTGGTCAAACGTGCCGCCCTGATCCGCATAAATTCCCTTTATCCTATCAGGTTGGTTAATACCTTTCAACAGCGAAAGCAAATACGCTTTATCCCCGTCATGGTTATAACAAATCCAGACATCGCCGCATAGTGCGGCCGTACAGCAATTAATAACATCCAGCAAACAAGCTTCATAAAAAGACTGTGCTTCCTCCAACGTTAAAACCCCGCCCCGGTTGGTTGTCAGACGGGTTTTGGTTTCACCCGCTTTCGGAACTTTAGTAAAAACAACAATAGCAGTACGCATATGTAGTAATACCGCCGGGCCAAAGCGCATTTTAGCGAAAGCCCCTGCAACCATCTTTTCATTTTGGCACTGATTTTCTCATTTTAATAATAAAACGGATAAGAACCTATTTTTTCAAAGCAGCACTCTACGCGTAAATAGCAAAAACAGCTGCCTGTCCCAAATAGACAGGCAGCTGTTTACTAACCTTCGTTTTTACATGCGATGCGTCATCGGCAGCATAAAGAAATATACATTAGCTAATGTTAACACAATAATCAACACAATAAACGGCAGCGCCGAATTTAAAACTTTAGTAGAATAATTGTTTTTTGCTATACGATACGCCGTATAGACCGAGCCAAAAGCTCCTGCCGCCAGTAAAACATATTGCAGTATTTGAATAGTCCC
>JAGGAE010000033.1 GCA_017889725.1 Bacillota bacterium
TTATGAACAACTACCCGCTCGTGGGTACCGCGTCCGATTACGCCACAATCATCGCTGGCAACAATATCGAAGAATAGCCGGTCACCAACGATATCTTTTAATGTTGCCTTCATTCTGAGCTTCATGCCTAGGCTGGTGGGCATATCATGAGTAAATGCCATGGAACGTCCAACAGATACTAAGCCTTCGGGCAGACGATCTTCAACGGTTTTTACTGCGGTGTCAATCATCATGCCAACATAAATAGGAGATGCAATTAGATGGCCAAGCTGTGTGCTTCCAAAGTGGGCGGCTGTGTCGGACTCGGAAAGCATTTTTTCGATTACGAAATCCATTCCGGGACTTAATACGCTTTTTAAATCAAACATACTCGCATATGTCTCCTTTAATGGTATTTATGATTTGATTATACCACTAGATACTAATAACAGACAATAATATTTATAGCTACTTGTAGAAAATTTTAACAAGGAATTAGCCGCATGAGCAGAGAAAAGAATAAAGGAATATTACTTGCAAAGTAGGTGCAAACATGTTAATAGGATACTTGCCCAATATGAAAGAAGAAATGGCTTTATATCCTGAGGCGATTAAAACAGGGTTAGACTTTTTAGCAAAGCAAGACCTTTCAGCCTTAACGATTGGTCAGCATGAAATAAAAGGAACGGAGATTTACGCCATTGTTTCAGAATATAAGACGCAGCCTAAAGACGAGCGCAAACCGGAAGCGCATGGAAAGTATGTAGATATTCAGTATATTTGTTCCGGGAAAGAAGCCATTGGCGTTGCACCGCTAAAACTTGGTCCGGAGATTGAGGAAGACTGTTTATGTGAGCGGGATGTGGTTTTTTTTCGCGGGGTAGAATCGGAGACGATGGTAACGTTGTATCCGGGCATGTTCGGGGTATTTTTTCCATGGGATGTTCACCGGCCGAATTGCAATGCCGACGACCAACCGGCTCAAGTTCGCAAGATTGTTGTTAAGATTGCGATCAGTGTGATCGGTCTATGATCTTAAAGCCTATACAAAAAGTAGCAGTCTTTATACTCATGCTGGGTTTTGAGCGGGGAGCCGCGGTTATAGCACAGATGGATAGCCGAGAGATTAACCGGGTTGTGGCCGAAATCGGAAAGATGAACGAAATATCCGTCGCTACGCAGCAGATTGTTTTGGAAGAATTTAAGCAATTAGGCTATCAGGATGATATGAATGCCATGCAAACATTAGACATTATACGCTTCCTGTTTAATGGCAGTCAGATACATTAATAAGGCATAGAAGGATAACCGATTCCTGGATTTTTGAGGGGCCGGTTATTTTTTCTTGTGTTTCGGCGTTGCCTTCGCCTGGGGATTGTGGGATAATATTGAGATATGGTGGTGATGTTATGTTACATAGGATCAGGACGGTCCCAAGACAGATTTGGCTGATAGCCATAGGGCATGGGGTGACTGATTTAGCTCCTGGCGCATTATATGTTGCTTTGCCTTTTTTTAAGGCGAAACTGGGACTAAGTTATGCTGAGGTAAGTGCTATAGTTTTGATGCAAAATATCACTGCGTCTCTTACCCAACCGGTTCTGGGTTATTATAGTGATCGTAAGCCGCGCGCCTGGCTTATGCCGGCGGGATGTATGCTGTGTGGCTTTGGTCTCTTGGCTTCTTTATTAGTGGAAAATTATGCCCTGGTACTCTTATTTACCGCCCTTAGTGGCCTGGGTAACGCTGCGTTTCACCCCGAGGGGGCGAAGCTTATTAATCGTCTCAGTGCCGGTTCTGTAGGCAAGGGGGCGAGCTTATTCAGCGTTTGGGGCAGTATCGGGGTTGCGGTAGGTACGGTATTTTTAGCCTTTTTGCTGGAAAAAGGGGCAGGGGTATTGCTTTTTTTGTTAGCCATACCGTTTGTATTAAGCGGTATAGCGCTTATGTATGCTTCTTCTAGTATGCCGAAGGTAAGTGGAAGTCCGAAAAGCGGATTACGTGGGTTAAAGGCTTCTATGAATTGGTCGATTTTATCATTGCTGGGCATGGTTGCTTCAAGATCTACGGTATCCGCTGGCATTAGCGCTTTTGTACCGCTTTATTACGTGTCTTATTTAAACGGTAGTTCGCTATATGCGAGTTCGCTATTGACGGTGTATATGGCCGCCGGCGCGGCGGGCACGATACTGGGCGGGTTTATGAGTGATAAGTACGGCAGTAAACCCGTTATGATTTATTCAGTATTGCCGCTAGCTTTCTTGCTTTACGCTTTTCGTTTTTCCTCCGGGGTATGGCCGTTTGTTATTCTGGCGGTTTCGAGCATATTGCTTTCGGCCACTTTCACAAGCAGTCTGGTGTTGATTCAGAAAATGATGCCCGGCAATGTGGGGATGGCCTCCGGGTTGAATCTAGGCTTCAGCGTGGGCCTGGGAACGCTTGGGGTGCTGCTTTTGGGCAAAGTTGCTGATGTGTACAGCATTCCTGTTATTTTTGATGTCTTGTCATTTTTGCCTGTTATAGCCTTTCTATTGACTCTATTTATACAAGAACCGAATGCAAAAAAAGCGTTAGCCTAACTGGCTGACGCTTTTTTTGCATTCGGTTCTTTATGATTTTAAGATTTGCGGGAGGGTAAACCCTTTTCCTAGCACTTCAGCTGCATCGGAAACAATCATGAAGGCGTCAGGATCGGCGGTATGGACCAATTGCTTAAGCTGGGTAATCTGCGTAAGGTTGACTACAACAAAGATGACTTGCTTACTTTGACGGGTATAAGCGCCGACTCCGTTTAAAATCGTTGCCCCGCGTCCCACCTCGCGAATGATGGATTCTACAATTTTTTCAGGGGTATAAGAGATAATGTAGATACTCTTTTTGTTGTTGAACCCCTGAACCACCTTATCGGTTAATTGGGCGCCGATAAACATGGCAATCAGGGTGAGCACCGCCAGTTTCAGTCCGAAAAAACAGGCGGCAAAAAGCATAATGAACAAATTAATACCGAAAGTAACCAAGCCGATGTTAAAAGAATAATATTTTTTTATTATGGAAGCAACAATATCCAGCCCTCCGGCACTGCCGTTAACCCGGAACATGAGTCCGGCACCAAGTCCATTGATGATACCTCCGGTTATTGCTGAAATGATGGGGTCGTCGATGATTGCTGTATGCGATAAAAAACGAGTGGCGTCGATCGCAACTGATAAAAAAACAGCTCCATAAATAGTGGAAAGTACGTAGGATTTGCCAAGAAGACGATAGGCCAGAAAGAATATGGGTAAATTCATAATTAGCATTTGGATGCCGATGGGCCAGGTGTAGAGGTAATAAAAGATAATGGCTAATCCGCTTATACCATAACTAAGTAAATGATGGGGAACAAAAAATACGTTAATGGACACAGCAGCCAATATACATCCCACAGATATCATTAAATATTGGAGGAGCTTTTGAGGCATAGTAAGTTCTCCTTTAAATTTTTTAGCTAACTGTATTGTAGTATATTAAACTGTTGGATTACAAGTAATTAAGAAAAAGAAGTAACATTTGGATTATTCTAAAGGGAATGGAAAAGGTGGCGCATAATAGTCAGGTTTTTTTGTGCGTTAATGCGTACAATAAAATATGATTATAGATTATATTTTATATGGCAAAGGAGGTTATCGCATGGAATATAAAGGGCGGCTGACTTATGCCAAGGGGACGTACATGGAGTTTGTTGTCGCACCTAACCAGCAAGTAGATTTCGGGGATATTCTGGTTGTTGAAGGAAATAACGGCGATCGTTTTTATATTCGTGCTTATGATTTTAAAGTGAAATCACGGTGGTCGGGAATGAACAATGTGGGATATCTAATGAGTAAACTTAACGAGGATGGGCAGGTAGAAAATCAGGAAGAACTGGATTTTTATTTAGGCGGTAATCATACCGTGAAAATCGGTATGGCCGAGCAGTTGTGCTATGCGGATGGACAAGGACATTTGTATAACCCTAAAACTTGCCCCGATTTCTTTTGTGAAGTTCGCGGTCTTAGTGCGGATGATTCCGAATTGCTTTCAGAGATCAAGGGGGATTTGGAACTTGGTTTCTTAAAAAGCGGCAGGGAAGTACTGGAACTTCCGGTAGGTATATATGGCTCCAAAGCAATTACCGAGCATATCGGAATTTTTGGCACAACTGGTTCTGGCAAAAGTAATTTGGTAAAAGTACTTGCAGGGTCAGTGCTTTCAAACGCAAGTTACGGTCTTTTGATTTTTGATGTGCATAATGAGTACTACCGTGATTTGTCTAAGTACCCGCATATCAAGGAAAGGCTTGTTGTGTACAATACGAATCCGGTGGCCGATTATGCTCGCAGTTTGTCCCTGGATTACAGTACCGTCGGCCCGGATGATATACTTGCTTGTGCCACCTTTACTGAACCGCAGCTTGATGCCCTGTACAAGCTGTCGTCGGTATGGAAGGAAAACTGGATGCGGGATGTGTTAGCCTATGATACGCAGGATATTATTGACGATTTAAATGCGTCAACCGGTCAGAAATTTCAGCAGCGCACCATTAGCAAGATTAAGAGTATCTGCTGGAATCTGCAGGAGGAGCTGCAGATAGGGGACAATGAAGCCAATTCGGTTAAGAACATGGTAAAAGATCTGACCCAGGGAAAAGTGGTGTTGGTAGAATTAAAAGATTTATCGCCGCAGGCCGAGCAAGCGCTATCCACTATGCTTTCTCAACGACTGTTATGTGATTATGCCAGCCGGAACGAACAAGAGCGACTCGAGTCAAAGCCGGTACTCATTGTGTTGGAAGAGGCACACCGCTTTTTAGGCAAAAAAGAGCACGCCAGTAATAATGTTTTTGCCCGTCTAGTGAGTGAAGCCCGTAAATTCAATCTGGGATTGTGTGTGGTCGATCAGCAGCCGCGTCTGTTAGCCGATAAAGTGTTAAGTCAACTAAACACTTTATTCATTTTAGGATTGGCTTCAAAAGCGGACAGAAATAAGTTAGAAGCTATGTGCCGCAAGGATATACTTCAACAACGGAATGAAATCAAAAATTTGGATTGCGGTGAAATGATTGTTGCTACAAACTATATGCGGTTTGCCGCACCGGTTAAGGTTCATAAATTCGAAACATTTGTCAACAGCCTGTCTTAGTAGAGGTGTTGTATTAGAGTAATAACCCCCTAGTTTGCGCATATATTTTTGGATAGGGGGGAGTAAGCATGAAAAGCCACCGGCGGGGAAAAATGGAGCGCATAGCTGCGCTGCTTGAGATCCCCGATGATATTGTACTAGATTTGCCGCGGATTACCATGTTGGGAAATAAACAGCTTCTTGTGGAAAACCATAAAGGAATCATTGAATATACGGCGTCGTTGGTCCGGATTAGGCTGAATCAAGGCGAGCTCATTATTGCCGGAGAAAACTTAACTTTAGGCAATTTGCAGACGGAACAAATCCTGTTTGAGGGAATTGTTGCGGAAATTAAGTACGAAGTGTAGGGAGGCCGGCCGGTGTTGACACGTAATTTGGCCAACTATACGACCGGTGTAGTCAGGATCAAGATTACCGGTGTGTTCCCGGAAAAGTTTATAAACTTATGTTTGTCCGAGGGGATTTTGCTTTGGGGAATAAAAAAAGAAGGCGAAGAAATTTATGCAAATGTAAGACTGCCAGATTTTTTTGCTATCAGAAAACCGGCGTTAAAAAGCAGGGTAAAGGTACGGGTGCTTGGTGTGCGCGGCCTGCCATTTACCCTGAAACGTGTAAAACGCCGGAGAATGCTGATTGCCGGAGCAGTACTGTTTTTAGTGCTGCTGCAAATATTAACTTCTTATATTTGGTTTGTTGATGTTGCCGGGGTGAAAAATGTGTCCGGTGACAGGATAAAAAGTATTGCGGCCGCGCACGGACTTCATCCGGGCGCAGTCAAAAGCGGTATAAAAGCCAAAGAAATCGAAAATAGTATAACCTTAGCTATGCCGGAGGTTGCCTGGGTTGGGGTAAGACTTACCGGAACCCGGGCTATTGTTGAAATTGTGGAAAAAACCATGCCACGGACGGAAGATAAGAGTCCGGCAGATGTTGTTGCCCTGAAAGACGGGATTATTACGGAGATCATTGCTCTTAGTGGGCAGCCTATGGTAAAAAAAGGAGATACGGTAAAACGGGGGGATGTTTTAATAAAAGGGATTGTTCCCCCCCCTAGCGAGGAAAATGCTGAAATTAAAATGCCGGTTAGTCCGCCAACTGAACCGCGTATCCGGGCCAATGGTATTGTTAAAGCGAGAGTGTGGTACGAGGGATACGGTGAAGCGGGGCTTGTGCGGGAAGAATACCATCGAACCGGCAACCGGAAAATGTCGGTCTCTCTTAAAATTGGTAATACTGTTCTTGACTTGAAAAAAGCGGAGGCTGAGCCTTTTCCCAATTTTGAGTCCGAAGAAATTTTCAAAAAGTTTCCAAGTTGGAGGAATACTGGATTTGTTGTCGAAACTAAAATAGATATATTTTATGAACTTGTCATTGACCGCTTTGAAGTGAGTCCTGAAGAAGCTCGGGATATGGCAAAGGAGCAGGCTGTAAAAATTCTGGAAACTAAAATTCCTGAAACCGCAGAGGTTTTGGTCCGCAATAGTGAGGTCCTAAGTAGTTCAGAACCAGGATTAACAAGAGTTAAAGTTTTCATAGAAACGGTAGAAGATATTGGCTATACCCAGGTTGCTCAGCCGACAAGTCAAGTGCCGGAGGAATAAAATGGGTGGGCACAGGGAATGCTTTTTTTAGTGTTGGGATTTTTTGTCTTTGCAGGAGCATCCTGCATGCGGTAAGATAACAAGGCATGCTTGAGAACGCAAATCCGAATACCGGGCGATAGAAGGACCGGTTGAGTTGGAGTTGAGTAAATGTCATTGTTTTCGAAGAACATGAAAAAGTTTCTTAGTCAGCCGATCAATTGGCATGTTGGGCCGTTAACGCGCCGTATTGTCTTAGGGCTGGCGTTTTTTTCGGCATTTATGGTTATACTCTCCGCGGAGTTTCTCCCCGACAAAGTGCCATTACAGGTTGGGCAGGTGAGCGACAGAGATGTCATTGCACCACGCTCCGTGTCTTATGTGAATGTAGTTAAAACTAAAAAACTGGAAGAAGAGGTACTGGCAAACGTAGCCAGTGTGTATGATTTTGATGTTTCGGTGGCCCCTAAGGCCGAGGAACTGGTTACAACGATTTTTCAGCTGGCTCGAAGTGTAGCGGCGGATAATACGTTAACAACAGTTGAACAGAAATCGGCGAAACTGCAAAACGGATTGCCCGTTCCTTTACCTGCCAGTACGCTTACTAGCCTTTCAAGCCTGGATACAACGTCGCTTCTGAGGGCGGAAGAGCATACAAAAAGTATTTTACGGAAATATTTTCAACGCGGAGTTCGCGATGATGGCTATGAGGCAGATCGCAAAAACATTGTGCTTGATACGGAACAACTAGGGCTCGGGAAAAGTGCAGAAGCCGCGGTAGCAGGTGTAGCGCAGGTTTTACTTAAACCTAACTTCATTATGAATGTACGGGAAACGGATAAAAGGAAGCAGGTGGCGTTGCAGAGTGTTGAACCAGTGCGGGAAACGGCCAAGAAAGGGGAAATACTTGTACGCCGGGGCGATGTTGTCAGTGAAGAGCAAATTCACGTTATGGAGGAGCTGGGGCTTCACAGGGGCGATATTAATAAGGCGCGAATTTTTGGTTTAACGGTATTTGTACTGCTTTTAATGGGATTTGTTTTAGGGTTTCTCTATAAGTTTGAACAGCAAATACTGCAGAGTGACTTAAAAATGGCCCTGCTTGGGCTTATTATCGTGGTGTCTTTGCTGGTAGGAAAAGCTGCGCATTATTATTCGGATTTTGCTGCACCGCTTGCTATCGGTGCCTTGTTAACTACTATCCTTATTGATGCCAGAATTGGGATTATTGTAAACGTTGCTGTGGCAATGCTGTTTGGCGTGATTGCCGATCATGATCTCAGAGCCGTGGAAGTGGCCCTTTTTGGAGGTATGGTCGGGATATATAGTGTATCTAAAATGCGCCATGGATATAGTTTGGTTAAAACCGGTTTATATATAGCGGCGATGAATTTTATTGTTATCGGTGCTACAGGATTAGTGGATCAGGTCAATCCGGCCCAGCTTTTAACGCAAGGAATGCAGGGAATTCTAGGCGGGGTAGTGGCTGCTGTTATTACGATTGGTCTTCTCCCGTACTTAGAGCATGCGTTTAATGTAACTACTTCGTATAAATTAATGGAACTGGCGAATCCTGGACATCCTCTTTTGCAAAGCTTACTCTTGGAAGCTCCGGGAACTTATCATCACAGTTTAGTGGTAGGCAATTTGGCCGAAACGGCAGCGGATTTAATAGGAGCAGATCCTGTTAGTGTGCGGGTAGGCGCGTATTATCACGATATCGGCAAGATAAAGCGCCCATATTTCTTTGTGGAAAATCAGGCAGAAGGTGAAAATCCGCATGATAAAATCGCGCCGTCTTTAAGTACACTGATTATTACCTCCCATATTAAAGATGGCGTTGACCTATGTCGGGAATACAAATTGCCCCAAATAGTGATTGATGTTATTCAACAGCATCATGGCACTATGTTGGTATCTTATTTTTATAAACGGGCAACTGAAACGGAACATAGTGAGTGTATTTTTGAAGCCGATTTTCGTTATGAAGGGCCCCGCCCCAAGACGAAAGAAGCCGCGCTTGTCATGTTGGCCGATGCCAGTGAAGCAGCTGTGCGTGCCCTTTCGCGCCCTAATGTTAATCGCATAGAAGCAACTGTACGTAAGTTAGTTCGGCAACGGCTTAATGACGGACAACTTGACGAGTGTGATTTAACACTAAAGGATCTTAATGTAATTGGCGATGTTTTTACCAGAGTATTATCCAGTATGTTTCATAACCGTATAGAATATCCGGACGCTTTAAAGGAGCTTGAGAGGAGAAAAACGAAGAATGGAAGTAGTTCTAAGCAACCAGCAGGAAAAGATGCTGATAACATCGCAAATGGAAGAAACAGTGATGGCTGTACTTAGTAAAGCGGCTGAAGTGCTAACTCTTAGTGAATGCAGCGAAGTCAGTGTAGTCTTTGTGGATGATGAAGCTATCCGGGAATTGAATCGCGATTACCGGGGCAAAGATATGGCGACGGATGTATTGTCGTTTGCGTTGGAAGAAGGAGAAGAACCGGAAATCATCGGTGGTCCCGAGGAAGCCTTACTAGGCGATATTATTATTTCGCTGGAAACGGCGAACCGGCAGGCACAGGAATATGGACACAGTCCGGAGCGGGAGCTCGCGTATCTTGCGGTACACGGCATGCTCCATCTGGTAGGATATGACCATGAGCAGGAAGACGATAAAGCGAAAATGCGCCGGCAAGAGGAAGAAATTTTAATGGCCCTTGGTATTAACCGGGGTGAAGAATAAAAGGGAGTACCCATGACCAGAAGGAATTGGGCCAAAACATTTTTTTGTGCTTGGACCGGTGTGACCTACGGGTTCGTAACGCAGCGCAATATGAAAGTGCATGCCGCAGTTGCTGTGATAGTGCTTGTGGCTGCTTGGAAATTGGAGGTTTCACCGGTCGAATGGGTTATCTTGATACTGACTATAGCCGGGGTTATTGCCACTGAACTCTTGAATACCGCGGTGGAAGCGGCAGTGGACTTATTTTCGCCTGAGTTTCATCCTTTGGCTAAAATAGCCAAGGATACTTCTGCCGGGGCTGTGCTGGTTATGGCAATGGCCTCGGTGGTTGTTGGCTGTTTGATTTTTATAAGGCGGCTGATTGGTTAAAGAAGGGAAAGATATATATCATGGAAGAACTACTTAAGGCGGCAAAGCTTGCCAGAACCAAAGCCTATGCGCCTTATTCACATTTTTTCGTAGGCGCTGCGGTTAGGGGAGCAAGCGGTAAAATTTATACTGGTTGCAATATTGAAAATGCTTCTTACGGACTGACTAATTGTGCTGAACGGACTGCGATTTTTAAGGCAGTTTCGGAAGGAGAAACGCAGTTAACCGCCCTTGCAGTAATAGCGGATTCGCCAGAACCAGTTGCCCCGTGTGGTGCCTGTCGGCAGGTTATCGCCGAGTTTGGGATTACTACCGTGTTGATGGCTAATACCGGGGGAAAAACATGTACTGTGTCTAGTGAGCAACTGTTGCCATGGGGCTTTTCAAAGACAGATTTGCCAGGAAAGGATAAACATCATGAGTGAGGTATTTAAATCAGGTTTTGTTGCAGTAATAGGCCGACCGAATGTAGGAAAATCCACATTGGTCAACAGTTTGGTAGGTCAAAAGATTGCGATTATGTCGGATAAACCGCAAACTACCCGCAACAAGATTTTGTGCATTTTAAATGTTTCGGATGCACAGATTTTGTTTATTGATACACCGGGTATTCATAAGCCCCGTCATAAGCTGGGCGAATATATGGTAAAGACGGCGGAAAATACCCTGCGGGAAGTGGATGTTATCCTGTTTGTGGTGGATATCACCGAAGAGCCGGGGGCAGGAGAACAATATATACTGGAACGTTTGAAAAACGTGTCTACCCCGGTGGTTCTGGTCATTAATAAAATTGATAAAGTACCTTACACTCAGGTTCTTCCCGCTATCGACAAGTATCGAGAAAAGCGCGAATTTGCTGCTGTTGTCCCTATTTCAGCTGCGCAAGAAACAAATCTGGACAATCTTGTGGCGGAAATCAAGAATCATCTGGAACCGGGTCCAAAATATTATCCCGAGGATATGATTACAGACCAGCCGGAACGTATGTTGATTGCTGAGCTTATTAGAGAGAAGGTTCTTCATTGTACCAGGGAAGAGATTCCGCATGCCATTGCTGTTGAAATTGAAGAGATTATTGTTCGCCCCAATGAGGATCTTTATATTCGGGCCGTAATCTATGTGGAACGGGATTCTCAGAAGGGAATTGTAATTGGTGCCGGAGGCCAAGTACTCAAAGAGGTAGGACAGAAGGCCAGGTTAGATATTGAGAATTTGTTAGGTTCTAAAGCCTTTTTGGATTTATGGGTAAAGGTGAAAAAGGATTGGCGCAACCGATCAGGGGTACTAAAAAACTTGGGTTATGAGTAGCCGGGGGTAGTTCGGAGGTAGAGACATGCTGACATTTACAGAGGTTTTTCTAAGTCAGCTTATTGGCCAATTAGTTATTGATAAGGTCGGGAAAAAAGTGGGAAAAGTGGTGGATGTGCTTATTGTACATGAGCCAGGATTTCCCCGGGTTGTCGGTATCAAGGTGAAACGAAGTTTTGAATCGGTAGTAATTGGCGAGTTTGCGCTGGCTATGATGAATAAGCAAATTGTTTCACTGTCCATTTTGCGCAATGACATTCAGCCGCTAGAACTTAGTGGCAATGAAATTTTTTTGCGCCGAGATCTTATGGACCGGCAAATTGTGGATATTGACGGGGCTAAGGTGGTTCGAGTGAATGACCTCAAGCTTGCCCAAGTCAATAATGAATACCGACTAATGGCTGTGGATATTGGGCTTAGGGGTCTTGTTCGCCGTTTGGGAGTTGAACGTATCTTAAAGAAAGTAGCGGGCTGGTTTTCCAAAGATGTGTCGGAAAAACTGATATCTTGGGATTATGTTGATATGATTACACCAGATTTATCAGCCATTAAACTTTCAGTGGCACAAGGAAAGCTGGCTTCGCTTCATCCGCATGATGTAGCGCAAATTGTAAGTGAGCTTAGCGCACCGGACCGGTCGGCTATTTTTCAGACCCTGAATGCTGAAAAAGCGGCCGAAACATTGGCTGAAATGGAGACAGACTTGCAAGCTTCTATTTTAGAAGAAATGAGCTCAGACCGGGCGGCCGATATTCTGGAAATGATGGCTACTGATGATGCCGCGGATGTTCTCAATGAAATGGAAGAAGACAAGGCCCAGGAACTCTTAAATAGGATGAAATATGAAGAGGCCGTTGAAGTCGGTGAACTGCGTGAATATGAAGAGGACGAGGCGGGAAGTCTCATGGCCACGGAATATATCGCCTTGCCGCAACACTTAACAGCGGATGAGACTATTAATGAACTTAGGCGGCTGGCTCCCGAGGCGGAAACTATATATTATATTTATGTAATTAACGAGGAAGAACATCTTGTTGGAGTACTCTCCTTGCGTGAACTCATAGTGGCGCCTCCGCAGGCTAAATTGGCTGACCTGATGCAGCCAAGGGTTATTACCGTGGGGGATGAAGCTGCGGTAGAAGATGTTTTTAATTTGATCCGCAAATACGATCTCTTGGCGGTACCGGTGACGGATGTGTCGGAAAAACTAGTGGGTATTATTACTGTCGATGATGTTATTGACGCGGCGTTGCCGCGGCGCAAACGTAATAAACTAAGATATTGACCTGCCGTAAGTCTGAAAAATTAATTATACGTTTGTAAAGCCTAAAGGCTAAAGAATTAGTTCCGCTTGAACATTTCTTTAGTCTCTTATTTTATTTGATATGCAGGAGAAGAGCAATAGTCAGTAGCTTTCCTAGGCTTTCTTTTTTACGAATAAACAAAAGGAGATAGGTTTCCTTTCAATGGGCTTTTTATGTATTACCTTGCTGGGTTATTGACCGAAAGGGTACTAGATGGTATGATTTGTAAAGAGAGGTGATTTATGAAGTCTCTATCTCATTATTTTCTTAGTGACGGTGTTTGCGGTTTATGAAATTTTAAATATTGCTGAAGCAATATTTGGTAAATTTTTGCCGGTTAAAATTCCAGGTCTTAGTTTGCTGGTAGGAATGGTAGTTATTATTGTAGTTGGCTGGATGTCGTCATTTTGGCTGTCGCAGCGGCTTATTGCTTTTGGCGAGTGGCTGCTCAGTACCATACCGGTGGTTAAATTTATTTATAACAGTGTAAAACAGCTTTCTACCGCCGTTTTCGAAGCAGATCGCCTTTTAAATCAGGCGGTACTTGTGCCTTACCCGCATCCTGGAGTCAAAGCGTTAGGCTTTATTATGTCGGATTTGCCGGAACATATGTCCTGCCTGCTCGACGAGGAACATGTATGTGTGTTCGTACCGATGAGTGTCAATTTAACCAATGGATTTAATATTATCGTGCCGAAGAGGGATATAATATCTTTAGATGTTACAAGCGAAAGTGCTTTGCAATATGTCCTTACTGCCGGGGCGGTTATGCCGAGGCAGCAAGAGGACACAAAATCTTAGGGAGAGATGCGATATCGACCCGTCGTTAGGGATTTTTGAGCTAATTATTACATTTATATTAGTACTTGTGAATGGTTTTTTTGTAGTAGCGGAATTTTCTTTGGTAAAAATCCGTAAAACCCGCCTGGAAGAACTTTCCCTTCAGGGGAATAACCGCGCTAAGCTGGCGATAAAAATATTGGCTACTTTTGACACATATTTAGGAGCTACGCAGCTTGGAATTACTTTGGCTTCTCTGGCATTAGGCTGGTTGGGTGAACCTGCGATAGCTTCCCTGATTAGCCCGATTTTTACTTCCTATTTTCCTGACTCTTCCTGGCTGGTACATACCATCAGCTTTGCGATTGGTTTTATCATTATCACTTTTATGCATATTGTACTGGGAGAGCTTGTCCCTAAGTCAATGGCTATATATCGCGCAGAGAAAGTGGTGCTTTGGATCGTTTGGCCGTTGTTTATTTTTCATAAATTAGGTTATCCCATTATTGTGCTGTTCAATAAAGCCGCTAGGACTATTATGGCTCTGCTCGGCATAAAACCGGTAAGTGAAGGGGAATTGGCTCATTCCGAAGAAGAACTACGCATGCTTGTTAATGCTAGCCATCGGGGCGGTGTGCTTGACGAGATGGAAAGTGAGCTTATTGATAATGTTTTTGACTTTGCGGACCGACTGGCTAGGGAGGTTATGGTTCCCCGGCAGGATATGATTTGTTTGTTTACGGATGACTCTTTCGAAGAAAATATGAAAGTTGTGCGTGATACAGGGCATACACGATATCCTGTATGCGTGGAAGATAAGGATCATGTTGTCGGCATGATTCATATTCGCGACCTTATGGATATAAATACCTGTGGGACTGACCAGGATATCAAAAGCATTATGCGGGAAATATTAGTGGTACCCGAAGGTATGTCGGTAGCAAAACTGCTTCAATTTATGAGGCGGAAACGGACGCATCTGGCGGTAGTGGCTGATGAATATGGCGGTACCGCAGGGCTGGTAGCCATGGAGGATGTTCTGGAAGAGATTGTAGGAGATATTCAGGATGAGCATGATGAAGAGGATATTGATATCCAGCGCTTCCCTGACGGCAGTTTTGAATTTGAAGGCCGGGTACTCCTGGATGAAGTGGCGGAGCTCCTGAATATTGAGTTAGAGGAACATGAAGAGGATACTATCGGCGGTTACGTGTTTGGTATTTTAGGGCGAAGACCGGAGCCCGGAGATGCGCTAACTATCGGCAATTACACTTTTACGGTGTTACGGGTCAATGGTTTTAGGGTAGTGCGGGTTAATGCCCAGCCAATTGCCTGTGAGCAGGAAGCGGAAGATGAGCAGAACTCCGACCAGGTGTAAATGACTTGAATTCAATCTTTACTCGCGGGAAGGATGGGAGCAATGTTGATACAGGATTTAATGTGGGATGTTTTTAGTAATACCGGCGATGTTGCGGCTTATCTTTTATATCGGAAATACCAGAAGCACCGTTCGGGCAATGAACCAGTAGTTCGTGGCGGAGAGTAGAGTGAAGGTAAATGGGGCAATATAAAACGGAAGCCATCCTGCTGGTTGTGCGTGATTGGGACGACAACTCAAGGATGGTGACTTTGTTTTCAAGGGATTTTGGTAAAATTTCGGCGGTAGCATATGGAGCCAGGCGTCCTAGAAATCAAATGGCCGGAACGATTCAGCCTTTCGTACAGGCGGATTTATCGTTGTTGCCTGGTAAAACGTATGACTCTATTCGACAATGCGAGATTGTGTCTTCGTTTCGGGATATCAGGGAAGATCTTACCAAAATGGCGTATGCTAATTTTCTTGCTGAACTGGTAATTGAATTATGGCCGGAACGGGAGGCGGAACCGGCGGTTTTTGAGTTGCTTTTAGGGGCGCTTACTATGATGAAAACACGAAATCCGCGTATTACCGCACTGGCTGGAGCGCTTCAACTTCTGACTTTGGCCGGTTTTAGTCCGTCGATGACAGAATGCGCTACTTGCGGTGAAGCGTTAATTCTGCCGGCTGCGTTTGAAGTGGCGGCTGGTGGGGCAGTATGCTTGCACTGTGCACAATCGGGGGCAAACGAGTTTTCATGCGAGGCAGCTGCTTTTTGCTCAAGATTATTAGGTCTGGACTGGCAGAACCCCGGTAGCTTTTCGGTAACGGGTGCTGTATTAATGCAAACGGAGAAGATTTTGTCCGAGTTTATTACTTACTGTTTGGATAAAAAGTTAAAATCGCTTGCTTTTATTGCCGCTATTTCTTAGGGGATAAAAAAGCAGTGCTTGGAGAAAATAGGTATAACCACCATGATGAAGGGGGCGCAGGGATGGAAGAAATCACACTGGCCAAAATTGACCTAATCCGGGAACGAACAGGAATTTCTTATCGGGAAGCGCGGGATGTTTTAATTAAAACGCAGGGAGATGTAGTGGAGGCGCTCGTTGAACTGGAAGGACATAAAAAAAACCATTGGACAGAAGAGTTTTCGGTAAAATCCGGTGAAGTCATAGATAAAGTAAAAGATCTTATCCGGGAAGGCAATGTTACTAAAATCCGGGTTAAGCATGATGACAAGGTGTTGGTAGAAATACCGGTAACTCTGGGCGCAATTGGGGCAGTTGTTTTGCCGCAACTTGCGGCGCTCGGCGTTTTGGTGGCCGTATTTAAACGTTGCACTATTGAGGTGGTGCGCGGTGAGTCCAGTGAGGAACGGGAGGATATGGTCGGGACGGAAGAACGGGAGTCGAATCATAATAAACTTTAAAGAGTATTGATAAAGATATTGTTAAAAATCCCCCAACGGGGGATTTTTTTATTGGCTATTCCTGCCAAAAAGCAGGAGAGTTAATCGTAATAGCGAATTACTATAAATAGATAAATTAATTGCAAATTAAAGGATGTGCTAACGGTGGTGAATTTAACTCTCGTAGAAGGAAAAGATAGAGGGAAAATTGTTGTATATGCTTTAAGTACTTGCGGCTGGTGTGAGAAAACCAAACAGTTCTTGCAAGAACAAGGTTTACAATATTATTATGCAAATGTAGATTTGACATCGGGTGATGAACGTAAGGAAATTATGGAGGAGATCGGACGCTGGAATTCAAGAAAGTCTTTTCCGACAATCGTGGTAAAAGATAAGATAGGAATTGTTGGGTTTAATAAAGAGTCGTTATTGGAGGCAGTGGAATAATGTCTGATAAAGTCGATAAACTATATGACAGGCTGAAAAAAGAGGCGGAAAGCAGCGGGTATCATTTAAACCCGGATGTCGAGTTTACCAAAATGTTGCTTGACGGCTTGGTTAAAAATGAGGAGCGCTATAGTTATCTCGCGTGTCCTTGCCGTTTGGCGGAAGGGGAAAAAGAGGTTGATCAGGATATCATCTGTCCTTGTGATTACCGGGATGGGGACCTAAATGAGTTTAATATGTGCTATTGTGGTCTTTATGTTAGCGGCAAGTATACAAAAAGAGGGGAAGAGATACATTCCATTCCTGATCGCCGCTTGCTGGAGCCGGACAAGACGGATGAAAAATTGGATAGGCGCAGCTTGTCCCAAGAGTTGCCGTTTCCTATTTACCGGTGCAAGGTATGCGGGTATTTGTGTGCACGGGAAGCTCCGCCGGATACCTGTCCTATCTGCCATGTATCGCATGAACGTTTTGAGGTATTCCTTGCCTAGGTCTCTTGATTTTATTGGTTAGTATGTGCTATAGTAGTGTCAATAATGGGTGATGAGAGAAAAGAGTAGCCGTGTTTCAGCGAACCGGGGGTGGTGCAAGCCTGGTAAGGCGGTGAAGGCATTTTTGAGCCGCGAGAGGAAATCCTATAGGGAGAGTAAAACTCGCAATACAAAGAAGGCGGATCGTATACGATCAATTCAGGGTGGAACCGCGGGAGAAAATAAACTCTCGTCCCTGTAACTTTAATGTTACGGGGACGGGAGTTTTTATTTTAGTAAAGACTTGGAGGCGATAGGAAGTTATGACTTTTCAAGAAATAATTTTAACGTTACAAAATTTTTGGGCTGATCAGAAGTGTATTATTCAGCAGCCGTATGATGTGGAAAAAGGTGCGGGAACCATGAATCCTGCTTCATTTTTACGGGCACTTGGTCCGGAACCCTGGAATGTCGCTTATGTAGAGCCGTCGCGTCGTCCGGCAGATGGCCGGTATGGGGAAAATCCTAATCGGCTTTTCCAACATCACCAGTATCAGGTTATTATGAAGCCGTCCCCGGCTAATATACAGGAACTGTATCTGGAAAGCCTAGAGAAGCTGGGAATTGACCCCGGCAAACACGATATTCGCTTTGTGGAAGATAATTGGGAAGCACCGACGCTCGGTGCTTGGGGGCTAGGCTGGGAAGTATGGCTGGATGGTATGGAAATTACTCAATTTACCTATTTTCAACAAGTCGGCAGCGTGGATGTAAAACCGGTGGCTGTTGAAATTACTTATGGCTTAGAGCGTTTGGCCATGTATATTCAGGGCAAAGAAAATGTATACGATCTGGAATGGGTGGCAGGTATAACCTATGGGGATGTATTCCATCGCAATGAAGTAGAACAGTCGCATTACAATTTTGAAATTGCCGATACAAAGATGTTGTTTAATTTATTTGATATGTACGAGAAGGAAGCTCTTCGCGTGGTGAATTTGGGTTTTGTTCTCCCTGCCTATGACTATGTGCTCAAATGTTCTCACTCTTTTAATTTGCTAGATGCTCGCGGCGCTATCAGTGTAAGTGAACGTACGGCGTTCATCGGTAGAGTGCGCAACTTGGCAAGACTCTGTGCGCAAGGGTACTTAGAACAAAGGGAAAAACTAGGTTACCCGCTGCTGAAAGGGGGAAAATAGTAATGGCAAAAGATTTATTGTTGGAAATCGGTACGGAGGAAATGCCTGCGAAGTTTATACCAGGTGCACTTCGGGACCTGAAGGATATAGCAACCGAAAAATTTAACGACCGGAGAATTTCTTTTAGCGAAATAAAGACTTTTGGCACACCTCGCCGTCTGGCCCTTTTAGTGCGTGATGTAGTTGAAAAGCAGGCTGACTTAAGCAGTGAGAATAAAGGACCTTCTCTTAAAATTGCCTATGATGCGCAAGGGATACCCACTAAGGCGGCACAAGGATTTGCGCGGGGGCAGGGAGTCCCGGTGGAACAGCTTGTTGAAAAAGACGGTTATGTGTATGCCCTGGTGCAGGAGAGAGGACGTGAGGTAGAAACTTTACTGCCGGATTTGCTGCCTGAAATAATAACAGCACTTAGTTTCCCTAAAAACATGCGCTGGGGTGATCTGGATATTAAGTTTATCCGACCGATACGGTGGCTGCTGGCCGCGTATGGCAAAAAGAGCATCCCGTTTGAGTTCGCCGGTATTACTTCCGGTATGATAAGCTATGGTCACCGCTTTTTAAGTAAAGGAAAGATTACGATAGAAGTGGTTGAGGATTATTTTGTCAGGATGACAGAAAACCATGTTATGGTCGATCAAGAGTTGAGGCGCGAGGTCATTCGTGAACAAGTGGAGAAGCTAGCCCTTCAGCAGGGTGGCAAGGCTGTCATTGACGAAGATTTGCTGGAAGAAGTCGTCTATTTGGTAGAATATCCTACTGCTTTGTGCGGTAGATTTGAAGAAAAATACTTAGCGTTGCCGCCGGAAGCCGTTATTACACCCATGCGCGAACACCAACGGTATTTTCCGGTGTTTGACGAAGCGGGCAATTTGCTGCCGGTGTTCATTACCGTCCGCAACGGAGGACAAGATTATATTGATATCGTCCGGCAAGGTAATGAGCGAGTTTTAAGGGCCAGACTGGCGGATGCAGGTTTCTTTTTTGAAGAAGACAAAAAGATTTCATTGGAAGCACGGGTAGAAAAGCTCAAAAGCATTGTATACCAGGATGGTCTGGGGACCATGTTTGATAAAGCAGAGCGGTTAGAGAAGTTGGCCGGTTTTATTGCTCAAGAAGCGGGAGTGGCCCAAGCGGAACTGCCTGTTATACTACGTGGGGCGCATCTGGCCAAGGCTGATTTAGTAACCGGTATGGTATGCGAGTTTACCGAATTACAAGGGATAATGGGAAAGGAATATGCCCTTTTGAGCGGGGAATCTCCCGCAGTGGCCCAGGCGATTTATGAGCATTATTTACCCCGGTTTGCGGGAGATGTCTTGCCGCAAACGACGGCGGGCCGAATGGTAAGTCTTGCTGATAAACTAGACAGCATTGTGGCTACTTTCAGTCGCGGGCTGATTCCTACAGGGTCGCAGGATCCATTTGCCCTGCGGCGGCAGGCGCTGGGGATTGTAAATATTATATTGAAAGCCGGTATCAAGCTATCGCTTACTAAACTATTTGGCAAGGCAATGGATTTGCTAGCCATTACTCAGCCCGAACGTAGGGAAAAACTGGAAGATGACTTAATGGAATTTTTCCGGCTGAGGCTGAAAAACGTTTTCACTGAAGAAGGCATGAGATATGACCATATTGATGCTGTATTAGCCGCTGGGTTTGGTGATATACTCGATACTTGGCGGAAGGCAAAAGCTTTAACTGATCTTGGAGATAGTGAAGAGCTAAGACTTACTGTACAGGCACTTACCCGGGTAGGAAACTTGGCAAAGAATGCGGGCAAAGAGTCTGTTAACCCTGAGGTGTTCGTTACTGAGGTCGAGAAGAAGTTGTATCAGGCACTCACGGATGCCGTTAAGAAAGCTGAGGGTTTCCGGCAGAAACATGACTATCCGGGTGTCTTAAAGACAATTGCTTCACTTACCGGACCCATCGACGATTTTTTTGGCGAAGTTATGGTCATGGTTGACGATATTCATGTACGCACTAACCGGCTGGCCTTATTAAAAGGAATCGCCGGACTGGCGGCTGACTTTGCGGATTTAACAAAACTTGTAGTATAATAAAACTCCTCCGAGAATTATTCTTGGAGGAGTTTTTCTATAGTTAGTATTATCGTTACAATTTTTGCAGGATAATCTGGAGGCTTCGTCAAAAAATAAAGGTATGTATGTAAGTGATAAGGGAGGTAATTATTATTTCGACAACACCAATCATCTACGCCCTCTCTGACTCTATTGGCGAGACAGCGGAAATGGTGGCCAGGGCGACGGCCAGCCAATATGATTCCGGTGAATTTGATATTATTCGAGTTTCCTATATTACTTCGGTAACGCAAATTGCTGAGACGTTGGAAATGGCATCCCGGCAGCCTAGTGTGATTTGCCATACTTTGGTTTCGCAGGAGCTGAGAGAGGCGTTTAAAGAACTGGCGGCAAACAGTAATGTGCCTATTATCGATATTATGGGCCCGATGATTCAGGCTGTACAGAAAATTACAAGCTTGACGCCAAAGTTAAAGCCGGGCTTGGTACATCAATTGGATCAAGATTATTTTCGTAGAGTAGAAGCTGTGGAATTTGCCGTAAAGTATGATGATGGCAAAAACCCTTGGGGTTTAAAAAATGCGGACATTATTCTTGTAGGGGTGTCACGGACTTCCAAAACTCCGTTAAGTATGTACCTGGCGCACAAAAAAGTGAAAGTGGCGAATGTACCTTTAGTGCCGGAGGTGGCTCCGCCGCAGGAGCTATATGATATACCGACATCAAAGGTTGTAGGTCTTGTTATTAATACCGACAAGCTAAATCAAATTCGTACAGAACGGCTAAGATCAATGGGGTTGGCGTCGGATGCGAACTATGCCAATATTGCCCGGATTGAAGAAGAATTGGAATATGCCAAAAGTATTATGAGGAAGCTGCGCTGCCCGGTAATTGATGTGTCCAATAAAGCGATTGAAGAAACAGCCAATCGAATATTGGAAATTGTCCACAAAAATAGGCAGCAACGCTAAACACAAAAGACTTGGCACTAGCCAAGTCTCTATGTATGTCCTTTATAGAATAGTATTAGTTTCGACGTTGTACTGCAACGAATTGGTTGTCCAAACGTTTCCATTTTGGTTAACCGTAACATTGCCGGAGAAAGTGCCGATTTTGCTTCGCCAGTTAAATTCGGCTTTGTTTGCGGTAATAACCAGTCCGGTACGGCTAAAACTTACACCTCCGTCGATTTCTGCCCGATCTTGGGCTCCGTAAACATAAACACTATCGCCGGTAAAACAGATATCATCTTGTGTTACTGTTACACCACCGGATCCCCATACTTCAAGTGAACCAACGCTAACTTTTGCTTGATTGGCGGTAATGATTCTATTTTTCACTTGAAGATACACATTGCCGCTTAGCACGTACAGACCGGTATTTATATCGTAATAAGAGGAATCCGATTGAATAACCGGTTTAGGTAAGTACAGTTAGGATAATGGAACGGTTTTTCATAATTTCGATATCCCGCCTTTCCATTGATACTACTATTATATCAAAAGTAAAAGTATTTTTGTATCCAGTAAAAAAAAGGATATCAGTAAAAAAAAGGATAATCAAATAAAGTAAGAACAGGGAGTGCTGTTATTTTGACTATCCGTGAACGAATAGAGCAACTCGAGCTAACGCTTCTTTCGCCGCTGGCGGCAAAAAGCTGTGAGGCGGTCAGAGACAGGGAAGAAGCCCCTTGCGATTTTCGCAGTGCGTATCAGCGAGATCGGGATCGTATTCTTCATAGTAAAGCCTTTAGACGTGACGCATAGTTTGGAAACGGCACAAATTTCTAGGACTATTGCCCGGGGATTACGGCTTAATGAGGATTTGGTAGAAGCTATTGCCTTAGGGCATGATGTCGGGCATACTCCTTTTAGCCACGCGGGGGAAGAAGCGCTTAAGGAAATTTTGGGACAGTATGCTCATAATGAACAAAGTCTTCGCGTTGTGGAATGTTTAGAGCGGGATGGTCAAGGGCTGAATTTGACCCGGGCGGTTAAGGATGGAATCGCGAATCATACTGGACCGAATAAGCCATATACTTTGGAAGGAAATATTGTGCGTATTGGCGACCGCATTGCTTACCTTTGCCATGATTATGACGATGGTATGCGGGCAGGATTGCTTAGACAAAGTGATTTACCGCCTAATGTTAGATGCGTGCTGGGCGAGAAACCTTCGTCTATGATTAGCATTATGGTGGCGGATATGATCCGGGTTTCCGAGACCGCTGGCGAAATAATGTTGTCGTCGCCCGTGCAGGCGGCCATGGATGAATTTAGGCAGTTTATGTTCCGGGCCGTATATAATTCGGAAAAACTGGACGATGAGCGTCGTAAGGCCAAGTATGTTATTCATAAACTTTATGAACATTATATGTCTTTTCCGGAGGCTTTGCCGAAAGAATTTATTGATAAAGAAAGTCGATGGAACATCGAAACCGCTGTTGTCGACTATATTGCAGGTTTGACCGACACATACGCTATTTACACCTTTGAAAAACTGTTTGTTCCTCCTAATGGAATAATAGCGAGGTAAGCTTGTTAAAAAGGCAGACATTTTATTATCAGCCACGCATCGTTTGTCAAGAGGAAAAGAGGATATTGACGATTTATCTTGAATAGGATTAATCATAAGATAAAAAGTTGGCTTTAATAATTTTAATTGGAAAGAAGGATAACTGAGCTAATTGCAGAATAAACATTAGGTTCAATTTATGTTTAGTTATTTCGGACTTAAAATAATAGTAGAGAGCAAAGATAATTTTATAGCACTGTAACACATTAGAGGTGGTGAAATGAGAGACACGGGATATGACGGTTTGATCGACGAGGGAAAAATTACTGGGGTTGTTGTCCGTTTCACCATGAAAAAACGCCGTCTTTTTCTGTGACTCCTGATAAAGGTTTTTTTTATTGTTTTGGCTGTCAGTCTGGAGGAAACGTTTTTAATTTCTTGATGAAAATTGAAAATCTTGATTTTCCGGATGCGGTAAAATTGTTGGCTAACAAGCTAGGGGTTCCGTTGCCGGAAAAGGAAAAATCCGCCCGAGACCGGCAGTTAGAACGGGAAATGGCTCAGCTTTACCGTTCTAATGATCTGGCAAGGGATTTTTTTCACTCATGTCTGGTTAATACTGGATATGGGAAGGAGGCACGAGAATATTTATCTAATAGGGGGATTACCGCCGAAATTATTGATGAATTTAAGTTGGGGTTTAGTCCTCCCGCATGGGATAAACTAACAGGGGCGCTTAGCGAGCGAGGGGTTATGCCAGAGACGCTGGTTAAAGCCGGGTTGGCGGTACAGCGCTCCGGCAGTGGTGTTTATGACCGGTTCCGGGGGCGTATCATGTTCCCGATTAACGATGCACAGGGGCGGGTTGTGGGGTTTGGCGGCCGGGTGCTTGATGTCTCACAGCCTAAGTACTTAAATACGCCCGAAACCCTCGTTTTTAACAAACGCCATATCCTGTATGGTTTTGATGTTGCTAATTCATTTATCCGGCAAACCGGCAAGGTGGTTGTAGTTGAAGGATATATGGATTTGATTGCGCTTAGAAATAGCGGGATAAAAAATGTGGTTGCCTCGTTAGGTACGGCGTTTACGCCGGATCAGGCCCGTAAACTGGTTCGTGTTCGGGCCCGGGAAATCTTTTTTGCTTATGACAGTGATGCCGCCGGGCAGGAGGCAACAGTGCGAGCTTTAAATACGGTTAAAGCCTTGGGATTTGCTGTTCGCATTGTTGCAATGCCTGATGGTAAAGATCCGGATGAGTATGTCAGGAAACATGGGCAATCGGCGTTTAATGAGTTGATCGAACAAGCTCCCGGGTTACTTGAGTATCAAGTGAAACGGGCGATTGAGACCACGGATACTTCAGGACTTGAGGGCAAGGTTGCCGTTGTTGCAAAAGCGGTACCGGCGTTAGCCGAGGCGGATAATGCGGTAGAGGTTGCCAATCATATTCGTAATTTATCTGAGACATTAGCCATTGATGAAGGGGCAATACGTTCCGAGATACGAAAATATATTGCTCAAAGTAAAAAGGATAAAAATGTAAGTTTAGGGAAGAATATTAATATTTCCAGCCTTTCGCAACGGCCGGGACAAAGCATAGTTGTGGCAGAACGTCAGCTCATTCGGTTAATGTTTGAAGACTTTTCTATTATTCCTTATGTTGAAACCCAGATCAGTGGAGATGATATTCAGGGACGGGAGCGCAAAATAATAATCAAATCCCTGTTTGCTGCGTATAATATGGAAAAAAGTTTGATTCCGGACGTTTTTGCGTTAACGCTGCCTGGAGAGGCGGCAAATGAGTTATCCAATATTATGGTTATGGAAATGGATTTTGAAGACATAGCCAAAGTGGTTGATGATTTGATTAAGGCCATTCGATTGGCTTGTCTCAAAGGGCTACTGGAAGAACACAGCTTACGAGCTCAAGAATTAGAACGCATGGGGGATAGCAACTTTCTGCAGGAATTAGCCGAAAGTCAGCGAATACATGATGAAATTAGTAAATTACGCCTGTTATAAAGTGAAATTAAATGGCACTTTATCTGGGAATGTCTGGGGTGGAGGGGAATAAAATGACTGAAAAAAAGAATGTGCCTACTGAACAAGTAACTGAATTACTGCATAAAGGAAAGAAGCGCGGCGGCGTGCTTACCTATGCAGAAATAATGGATACCCTCCAAAATGAAGAGTTGACACCAGATGAAATTGATGACATGTATGAGGTGTTTACCAATAAGGGAATTGAAATCGTCGAAGAGATTCCCGACGTGGAAACTCTTGATGAGGTTGATATTGTCGAAATTGAATCAACTCAGGATGAGGTTGACATTGATTTAAGTATTCCGGAGGGCATTAATATTGATGACCCTGTCCGGATGTACTTAAAGGAAATCGGACGGGTACCGTTGCTTTCCGCAGAAGAAGAAATAAACTTGGCAAAACGCATGGAATTAGGCGATGAAGAGGCCAAGCGGCGTTTAGCGGAAGCAAACTTGCGGTTGGTGGTAAGTATTGCTAAGCGGTATGTGGGCAGAGGGATGCTGTTCCTGGATTTAATTCAGGAAGGAAACTTAGGTCTGATAAAAGCCGTAGAAAAATTTGATTACAATAAAGGGTATAAATTCAGCACATATGCTACTTGGTGGATTCGCCAGGCAATTACCAGGGCGATCGCGGATCAGGCAAGAACCATTCGTATCCCAGTGCATATGGTTGAAACCATCAACAAACTGATTCGGGTATCAAGGCAATTGCTTCAGGAATTGGGGCGTGAGCCGAGTGCAGATGAAATTGCCGTTGAGATGGATGTAAGTATCGAGCGTGTCCGGGAAATTATGAAGATAGCCCAAGAACCAGTATCGCTTGAAACACCTATAGGGGAAGAAGAAGACTCTCATTTGGGTGACTTTATTGAAGACCAGGATGCGCCGGCTCCGGCGGAAGCGGCTTCCTTCATGCTACTTAAAGAACAATTGGAGGAAGTACTGGAAACACTAACGCCAAGAGAAGAAAAAGTTCTTCGGTTGCGTTTTGGCTTGGATGATGGTCGCGCACGCACGCTGGAAGAGGTCGGTCAGCATTTCGGAGTCACGAGGGAACGGATTCGTCAGATAGAAGCAAAAGCACTCAGAAAACTGCGCCATCCAACCCGCAGCAAAAAGCTTAAAGATTTTCTGGAATAGTCTTTTACTATTCCAGATTTTTCTCTAAGAGAATTCACTAACAACGAAAAAGTTTTACATAGTATATTGACATAGTAAAAATGGTGTTATATAATATACTTCGTTGGTGATCATTCCTCGATAGCTCAGTTGGTAGAGCAATCGGCTGTTAACCGATCGGTCGTAGGTTCGAGTCCTACTCGAGGAGCCAATTATGATTACAAAACAGGCTTTCTTCGGAAAACCTGTTTTACCTTCTCTAGGGCCTATAGCTCAGCGGTAGAGCAACCGGCTCATAACCGGTCGGTCCCTGGTTCGATCCCAGGTGGGCCCACCAATTTTATATGGCCCGTTGGTCAAGTGGTTAAGACACCGCCCTTTCACGGCGATTACAGGGGTTCGAATCCCCTACGGGTCACCATTCGGGCGATTAGCTCAGCTGGGAGAGCGCCTGCCTTACAAGCAGGATGTCGGCAGTTCGATCCTGTCATCGCCCACCATATCAAAATTTATGATTAAGCTACTTTTACGAGTAGCTTAATTTTTTTACGTTCTTATTTGGGGAAAAGCGGGATGCAGGTTGTATTATTATTGGTTTACATCTTCATTTAGTTTAACTGCCAAATCCTTTTGGTAATTTTCCATATACTTTCCTAGATCAAAAGATAAGTAGGATAACAACCGGAAAAGGGGGTTATTTATTGTAATATGCTCCGTAGAAATAAATTTTGTTCCCTCTTGTTCTGTTTTAATAAATTCGCCAACCCAATATCCTTGAACTCCATTTGCTTCTACTATTTCAAATTCATAACGAGAGACAGGTTCTTTTTTTATAGTTCGAAATATAATGGATTGTCCATTCTTTGAAACTTCTTTCCAGGTTTGAAATTCTCCATCAGACTCTAAGATTTGCAAATCTTTTAAATCACTACGATATCTAAAATCGTTGTTATTTGTTACCACATCATATATTGCCTTGGGGGGCGACTTATAAACAAATTCTCTTTTTTCTACTCTCTCTTTTGGCAAGAGGGTGCCAATAATATAAGCAATTATTATCAAAACAAAGATTACAACTATTACATATAGCATTATCTGTATTCCTTTATGTGCCATGAAAAACAGCACTCCTTTTCCTTTTGGATTGAGCAAAGGCTGGATTTCTATCCCAAAGACTGACAAACACGAAGATAAAATAGGAAAAAATAGGTATGCGATGGTTGTATCTATAACCAATCTGGAAAAATGGCAGTAAAAGAGAGGTGCGTCGTGCACAGCGCTATGGGAAGTAATTTGGGGTATTCGGATTAATAGGTTGAATTAATGTAGCCTAGTTATTAGATAAATAGTTGTTCGAAGAGTTTTACTGCTTTCCCGGCTCTTTGATCCCCCATGGACATGCTAAGATACAATATCCGCAAGTATGTTTTCTACTATTCGTTTTGATATATTCACTCCGCTTTTTATTACATAATTTATAATTGAGAAGTTCTTCTCTCCTTGATGAGATATTCCAATTTACTCCTTTAATTACTCCCCACGAACAGGCATCAACACAGGCATGACAGTTACCACACAGGCTTTCTTTTATTGGCTTCCCGCAAATTAGAGGAAAATCTACTAGAATTGCTCCTAATCGGACCCTTGGCCCAAACTCTCTAGTAATCAAGACGCCGTTTTTACCAATCCAGCCAAGTCCTGATTGCACTGCGGCATATTTAAAAGAAAAGGGTGCAACAAGCTCTATTTCATCTGTTTGCGCTACTGGCGGTACAAAATTCTTTATACCATACTGATCAAATAAATTTCTTAGGAGATTGATTTTTTGATCAATAGACATTCTTATTTCAAGTATAATATCATGGTATTCTTTCTCGTCATACTCTGCATTTGATATAAAGTGGTTATAGTGTTGAGCTAAAATAATTGCTCTTGTAAAATCTTCTTTAAATTTAGAATAAGATATATCAGAAATAGACCATAGAGTATCAGACCTATCTCCAACTATCTCTATTATTTTTCCGATTAGCTCCATACTAGACCTCCTGCTATTTGTAAGACGGGCTAGTAATTTTTGTTTATCATGAGACAGCAAAACTTTAGCATTAAAATGTGCTAAGATCGAAAATAGAAAGCAGTACAATTCAACCCGTAGTATTACGAAGTAGGGGAACCTTGACGGTTAAGTAAGCAGAAAATCTAATTTTTGTTGAATGGTTGTCAGTACTTGGCGGAATGTATTGATATCGTCAGCGGCAATTTCGTGCAGTAAGGATTCAAATGTTTGTTCTGCCAATACGACTAAGTTATCCTGAATCTCTTTACCGGAAGATGTTAGATAAATCAGAAAAGCGCGACGATCTTCCGGGTCTATTTCTTTACGAACTAATTGTTTACGTTCCAAAATGGCTAGCATGCGGGTAACAATGGCTTCATTTTTGTCGACCCGTTTGGCTAGTTCTTTTTGATTAATGCCGCTTTGTTCGGCTAAACGGTTAAGGAGATGCCACTGCTCGGGAGTTACATTAAAGGATTTAAACTTAATACGTTGCAATTTAAGCAGTTTAAGATCCGAGTGATGAAGTATAAACCCAAGCGCATCTTTATTGACTTGCATGGTACCTCCTGAGAAATTATTCCAATAACATTATATAAAGAAAGTTGGCTGTTGTCTAATACATAATATTATGGAAAGTGTCGGATTTACATTACTTTTTAAAATACTATTTTTATGATTTATAAAACCTCATTTTGCATGACTAGTTTGAGTAACCTCGTTGACAGAGCAACTATATCTTCATATAATTGACTTATCAATAATATAGTAGATAACTATTTACAGGTGTTCTTTTTGCAATATTTGTTATTTTGTAACTATTTTAAGGAGGCTGCATATGAACTACGATTCGAAAAGATGGTTTTATTTGAGTGTTTGTATCCTTACGAATCTGTGTATCGGTATCTTTTACGCCTGGAGCGTATTTCAGCGTCCGCTGGCCAGTTTCAATGGATGGGACGGCAAGGAGGTTGCTTTAGTATTTACCATTGTCATGGGGACGGGTTCTTTCATGCCGTTGGTAGCAGGGAAACTTCAGCAGTATATGGAAGCTCGCTGGGTTATCTTTATCGGCGGTATTTTGTTAACCATTGCGGTTGCCGGTGGCGGAATAGTAAATTCTCTTGTTGGTTTGTATTTAGTATCAGGGGTACTCGGCGGGATCGGCAATGGGCTTATTTACGGGTCGGGTATGAGCAATATTGTAAAATTCTTTCCTGACAAAAGCGGAATGGCTTCCGGCTTGCTTGCCGCTGGCTATGGTGCCGGAGCGGTGGTGTGGGCTCCTTTAGCCTCTAATTTGATTGTAGCTTTTGATGTATCGATAACCTTTAAGATCCTGGCTGGTGTGTTCTTTGTCATTTGCTGCGGCTTATCACCTTTAGTTAAATCGGCTCCCGATCAATATCGTCCGGCCGGCTGGCAGCCATCACGCAGTCAAGCGCAAGCCGCCGGAAGTGACAAAACTTGGCGCCAGATGCTTCAAGACACTCAATTCTATATCTTATTTTTGATTTTTGTTCTGGGGACTATGTCCGGATTGATGGTGCTTGGTTTTGCATCACCGATTGCCCAGGATACACTCAAAATATCACCGCAGGAAGCGAGTGTGGTAGTTGGGTATTTAGCATTGGCTATGGTTGCCGGAAAGATATTCTGGTCCGCGATATCAGATAAGATTGGACGGTATCCGGTATTTATTGCCATATTTCTTTTAACTGCAATAGCCATGGTGGGAATATCCAATTTTAATACTTACGTCATTTTTGTTTCCTCAATATCTATTGTAGGTATGTCCTACGGCGGATTTCTTGGGCTTATGGCACCGGTTACGGCGGACATTTTCGGTACTAAAAATTTGAGCATTAATTTTGGTGTTATGTTTCTCACCATTGGGGTTGCGTCCTATATGGGGCCGCGCTTGGCTTCTTTAGGTAAGACCGCAAATAACGGCGATTATACTCAAGCGTTTGTTATTGCGGGAATACTTAGTATTGTCGGTATAGGCCTAGTGCTTCTGGCAATGTACAAACGCAAAAAAGGCGAAACAATGAGTTTATCTGTACGAACCGAAAGTGTATAACTTAGTATTCAAGCAGCAAGTCTTTGGACTTGCTGCTTTTTTATGGAGGATTTTACCTTGGATTGCGAGAAATACTATAGAAAAGGAGGCTTGGGTGTGAAACTTGGCAATAGAATGGCGGCCATCGCTAATATGGTGCCGAGAAGCCGCTGTTTGGCGGATATAGGTACGGATCATGCCTATCTGCCAGTGCATTTGGTAAAAGAATGTATTGTTGACCGGGCAGTTGCCGGGGATGTCCATAAAGGACCTTACCAGTCGGCAGTTCAGACAGTTGAACAGTTTGGCTGCGCAGAGAAAATATCAGTAAGGCTGGGCGATGGGTTAGCCGTGTTAAGTCCGTCGGAAGCGGATGTCGGGGTTATTGCCGGTATGGGCGGAACCACGATTGTAGATATACTGTCTAAACGACCGGAAGTTACGAAAACTTTTCAACGATTAGTACTACAGCCTATGTCTTCCGCCGGTTTTCTTAGGCAATGGCTGATGGAACATGAATGGATGATTGTTGAAGAAGAACTGGTTGTTGAAGAGGAAATTTTGTATCAAATTATAATGGCCGAACAGGGAAGGACGATTCCCTGCCCGCCTCTTATGTATGAAATCGGGCCTGTTCTTTGGGAAAAACGCCATCCGCTGTTATATAGACATTTGACGAGTATGGCCAGTCAACTAAAAACGATTCTGGGGTCGATGCAGGCGAGCACACAGGCAGCAGCGTCGCCTAAATTCAGAGAGTACCAGGAAAAGCTGGCAGCATTGGAGGAAAAAATAGCATGTCTGTAAAGTGCCAACAGATTATTGAGGCTATAGAAGAGTTAGCTCCTGTACAATTAGCGGAAAGCTGGGATAATCCCGGACTTATTGTCGGGGGCGTCAATCAGGATATAAGGAAAGTATTGGTGGCTTTAGATGTAACGCCCCAAGTAGCCCAAAAAGCAGTCGAAGAAGGCGTCAACCTTATCATTGCCCATCATCCACTGATTTTTCATGCGGTTAAAAGTATTAGAACCGATACGCCGCTTGGAAGTACATTGGCCACTTTGCTAAAAAATGATATTGCTGTGTACGCGGCGCATACCAATTTGGATTCAGCCGCAGGCGGTGTTAACGATTTGCTGGCCAACCGGCTGGGACTTACCGATTGTCGCCCTCTTATACCCGGCAATGCTTCTAAACTGATGAAATTAGTTGTATTTGTACCTAAGGAACATAGCGATAATGTACGCGAGGCGATTTGCGCAGCGGGGGCGGGACATATCGGGAAGTATAGTCACTGCACGTTTAGCGCTTGCGGCACGGGCACTTTTTTGCCCTTGCCGGGAACGAATCCTTATGCCGGTGAAATAGGTAAGCTGGAATCTACGGCTGAAGTTCGCTTGGAAACGGTTGTTCCAGAGGAAAAAGCGGGAAAAGTAATAAAGGCTATGCTTGCTGTGCATCCTTATGAAGAAGTGGCCTATGAGATGTTTCCCTTGCATCAGACTATGACTAGCAGCGGTATGGGTCGGGTAGGAAAATTGCCCGAAACGGTAACCTTTGCTGAGTTTGCCCAAACGGTTAAAGCAGCTTTAGAGGTAGACTTTGTTAAGCTGGTAGGCACTGCTGACCGCAAAGTAAAAACAGTAGCAGTATGCGGTGGTGCCGGATCGTCGTTTATTCGCCAAGCGTTAGAGTTAGGTGCCGATGCCTTGGTAACCGGTGACATAAAATATGATGAAGGACAATTGGGCAGGGATTTAGAAATAGGACTAATCGATGCCGGACATTTTGCTACGGAGCGCTTGATGGTGCAAGCGGTTTCGGACTATTTGAAACACTATAGTGTAAATCATGGTTGGGAGCTTACGGTGGAAGCGGATCCATCTAATAAAGATGTTTTTTATATTGCATAAAGAAAAGACAGGTTTGTTGCCTGTCTTTTCCTTTTGCTGGAAAAAGGGGGAGTACCTATGAAAGAACAGCTTAAATTGTTGTATGAACTACAGGCCCTGGAGCAAAAGAAGATGCGACTAGTAAACCAAAAGTCCAATATCGACGCAGGAGAAGTCCGGCATCTTTGGCAAGAAATTTGTTTAATTACACAGGATGTAGCTACGATACGGGAAAAAAGAGAGTGTCTTGAAAAGGTGTGTACGCGTCAGCAGGACGATTTGGCTGAGATTACGAAACAATGTGAAGCGGATGAAAATAAATTGTATAGCGGAAACATTACCAAGCTAAAAGAATTAGAGGAGAGGAAAACAAAGTGTGAAGCAAAGCGCAGAGAAATTGCCGGCTTTGAAAATGAAATACTAAACAATATGGAGTTTTGTGATAAGTTGCTTGCGGACATAAATGAACAGGAAGAAATACTGGCTAAAAAGCGTCAGGAGCACGGACTAGGGCAGCAAGAACTGGTTAAGCAATTGGCTCACTTTGAGCAGCAACTTTCGGAATTAGAAACTTCCTGCCGCTCCTTGGAGAAACAGGTGGATAACAAATTATTGCTCAGGTTTCGTGATTTAGCGAGAAGACTACCTAACCCGGTTGCCAAAGTGGAAAACAACGCCTGCAGCGCCTGCCGGGTAAGTATACCGTCGAGCCAGCTGAGTAGGGGTGGTAGTGAATTGCTGTATTGTGAGCACTGCGGGCGCTTGCTTTTGGTTGACTAAATACAATTTAGGGAGTATACTTGGAAAAAATAATATATGTAAGGGAGCTCATGGTATGGGCTGAGAAAGGGCTAGTAAGCACCTGACCTTTTGACCTGATCGGGATAATGCCCGCGTAGGAAGCGATTTTGCGTATAAGCGCACCTAACAATGGGTGCGCTTTATTTTTTTTCTTGAAAGGAGGTGAAAATAGTGCAAGTGACGGTAAATGGGCAATTGGTACAGGCCACTCCAGAGATTAGCCTCGCGGAGTTGGTAAAAGAAAAAGGCTGGCAAGCTGAAAGGATAGTCGTTGAACTTAATGATGTCATTATCAGTAGGACGGATTGGGTTCATTGTATTATGAAACAGGGTGACAAACTTGAGGTAGTTACATTTGTCGGAGGAGGTTGAGATAGGATGGCAGAACCCTTGAAAATTGCGGGTTATTCAATTAACAGCCGCTTGTTTATAGGAACAGGTAAATTTGCAAGCAATACAATTATTCCCGAAGTTATCGCCGCAGCGAGTGCCGAGGTAGTTACTGTAGCGCTAAGACGAATGGATATCAATTTCCCGGATGAAAATATCGTAAATTTTATTCCGAAAGGCTGTATTATAATGCCAAACACTTCGGGTGCACGTAATGCGGAGGAAGCTATCCGTATTGCCCGTTTAGCCCAAGCAAGTGGCTGCGGTAATTGGATAAAAATCGAGGTTATAGCAGATAACCGTTACTTATTGCCGGACAACCAGGAGACGATTAAAGCGACGGAAGTATTGGCAAATGAAGGTTTTGTGGTATTGCCGTACATGAGTCCTGACTTGATGGCAGCCAGAAGGCTGGTCGACGCTGGAGCAGCCGCGGTTATGCCATTAGGTGCGCCTATAGGTACAAATCGCGGTTTAAAAACCAAAGAGCTTATTCGTATTTTAATTGAAGAAATTCCGCTGCCTATTATTGTTGATGCAGGAATCGGCAAGCCTTCCGAGGCGGCTGAGGCTATGGAGATGGGGGCGGCGGCCGTCTTAGTCAATACAGCGATGGCTACTGCTCAAAACCCTGTAGCCATTGCTAAGGCTTTCGCTTTGGCGGTAAAAGCCGGAAGAATAGCTTTTGAAGCAGGCCCAGGAGCGATTCAGGCATACGCCAACGCATCCTCTCCGCTTACCGGGTTTTTGAGGGACTCATTATGAGAGAAACTACGTTTTATGATGAAGTAAGTCATTACCAAACCTTTGATTTTGAAGGTTTTTTTCAACAGATACGTGAACAGGATATATTACGGGTTTTGGAAGCAAATAGGTTAACACCGCTCGGCTATTTAACCTTGCTTTCCCCTATAGCCGAAAAATACTTAGAACAAATTGCACAGAGAGCGCAAGAATTGACCGTCCGGCATTTTGGTCGTACGATGCAGTTATTTACTCCTATGTATGTTTCGGATTATTGTATAAATCATTGTGTCTACTGTGGATTCCAGGAAAAAAACAAGTTGAACAGGCGGAAGTTATCGCTTGCGGAGGTAGGGCTTGAAGCCCGGTCGATAGTCGAAACTGGATTGAAACACATTTTACTTTTAACAGGGGAAGATCGCAGGCAAGCCGGTGTTACCTATCTCAAGGAATGTGTTCAAGTGCTGAGACGTAATTTTACGGCTATTGGTATCGAGGTATATCCGCTTCAGCAAGAGGAATATGTGGAAATGGTAGAAGCGGGAGTAGACAGCCTGACCATGTTTCAGGAAACGTATAACTCCGTCTTGTACGCACGGCTCCATCTGGCCGGTCCCAAAAGGGATTACCGCTTTCGTCTGGAGGCCCCGGAACGCGCTGGCAAGGCGGGGTTGCGCGGATTAAATATCGGCGCCCTTTTAGGTCTGGACGACTGGCGGCGGGATGCTTTCTTTACCGGCCTTCACGCAGATTATTTGCAGCGCCGCTTTCCAGATGCTGAAATAAGCATATCAACCCCGAGGATTCGACCTTGTATAGGCGACGGTTTTCAACCGGCAGCTAATGTAATAGATAGTAATTTGGTACAATATATCACCGCGTTCCGATTATTTTTGCCAAGAGGCGGAATTACCCTTTCAACGAGGGAAACCCCTACGCTTCGGAATCATTTACTTGGGTTAGGCGTTACACGGATGTCGGCAGGTGTTTCTAC
>JAGGAE010000089.1 GCA_017889725.1 Bacillota bacterium
ATTAAAAAGTAACACGCCAAGGCCGTTTTCAAAGCGAGATAAATTGATGGCAGCCGAATCGATCTGCAGTACTTCCGCCCCATACCACCGGCTAACCGGCTGTTCAGAGGCAAATGATAGGGTAACGGTTCGGGTTTCTTCGTTAATTGCGGCGTCACTGATTACCGCCGCTTCCCTTAGTAGTTTTTTCGCTACCGGCGGTTGCCGGTTTTGCTGTTTTGACAACTGTATTTCCTCCCTCCGTCATTGAAATGTCATATTTATCTTCAAGCTCTTTTATAAAAGCTTTTTCCTTAGCCCGCTGCTCTAAAATTTCACGCCAATCATAGCCGGTTCGAGCACAAACATTAGCTAGATTATCTTGGCCAGAGTCAATCGCTTTTAGGTTCGCAGTAATTTCTTTCACCGGATCAATCCAACTCCATCCTGGCGCGATCCATCGGTGCCGTAAATATTTTGCTTTGTTCTTCCAGAAGTCTGGAATAATAATTTCGCCAGTCAGCACTGCACTAATGATGACTTCGGTATAAACCTCACTCAGAAAATGGTCAATCAACCATTGCTGCCAGTCCTCATATGTCCGCTGATCTTCAAGTAATCCCTGGCGAGCGCTGGAATAATTGACCTGACTCATGTCGCGGCTAGTTGCTTCATAACTAAGCCCCTGCCCCGAGCCGATCAAGCGCTGGTGAAGAGACGCAAATTCACGGGCGTTGGAAGCTTGTCCGGTGGGAATGACCGCCGAAACATCATCTCCCGGCTGCAGTTACTCCGCTAGACGGAATTAATCGCTTAATAAATACACTAAGGCTGGCCAATATCTTCTCTTTGATGCTGACTGCGTCCAAATACTCCTCAGTATCATTAACCCTAGATATCGCTGGCGCAAGCGGCGATATTTCGCGGATCTGCGACGGCAATGTTTTTCGCCATAGAGCGATGACTCTTTCCGCTGGCACCCGAGTCGTTTTCCCAGTAAACCAGCCATCCGGCGAATACTGTTTAAGATAATAAGCCACCGGCTTTTGATTGCCATCAACTTCAACGCCATGAACAATAACATTAATTCCGTTGCGAAGCTGCCCGGAACTGTCTATGTCATCGACCTCTCTGGCCTGGAGTTGAAACGGAAAGCGATCATTTCCTGTATAAGTCTTAATGAAAATAATACCGCCGTCAACAAGCGTCCGGCGGATAGTCATTTTGCATTGCTCCCAAAAGGCTTGCATTCCAGTAATATCCGAGTTGCGCGGTTTCTGCCAATCTTCAAAAACTGCTTCCAGCTTGGCATTGATTTCTTCATCGCCAGTATTAGCCTGCAAGCGAAAGCCGGTAGCTACAACATTTCTTTCCAGCATACCAATGATGCCGCCGACAATATCGCTATTACGCTCCGCTTCTTTTGTTCTGGCCCGAATAAAATCCCGCTGCGGTTGATTGACTTGTTCCGCTTTGGCGTTTACCGGTACCCACCCCTCAGAAGACCGACTAATGTCTCCCGCTTTATACGCCCCTCTTACTGCCGCGCGCCAAGCCATACGCATGTAACCAATTTTAGGACTCACCCAAGTAATAGCCCGATCCAAAGCATTCGCCGTCAAATCTGGTGACCGTTGTTTTTCATCCAACTTTCATTCCTCCTAACGATAAAAGGCAACTGCATAAAGACCACCGCTTGTTTCCTTCATAGCAACTTCTTGCTGCAATCGGCGGCGCTCAGTGTATAGCGTTGATAAATCTCCCCGTTTCACTGTGCGGCTGCCAATCCGATATTCTTGCGCTCCGTTTTCGATTTTTTCAATTGCCGTATTAATTTGGGTCAATTGTTCATTGAGCGTCATTCCAACCATCTCCCTTCTACATTAAGCCATTCATCGGCTTCCGTCTCTGTTCTCGCTAAACGTGATGGTGTTTGGCTAGGCTCTAACTCTTCCAAATACCGCACATGCAAAAGATCACCGGCCAACGTTGCATATACCTCAGTATCTAAATAGTGATTGGCCGCTGCCGATGTTTTGGGCACCCAGGTTTCAATTTCACGTTTTCCTCTCCCTTTCGAATCGCGAATTCTATGTTCAGCTGTCAACTGCTCAGCATAATCTTTGTCGCACTCGGCATGAACCATAAAACATCCAGTACCAATTGGTCGGTTCAACCTAGCTGCAATAAGATTTTTATACTGGTCAGTATCGACAATATATAAAGTTTGGCCATGAAAATTAGCTCCCGGACTATCAATTGTTGTTTTTCGGTACCGCTGCAACATCTGACTCGAACTACCTTTTACCGGTACCGCCCAATCCTGATTCATTAGACAAAATTCATAAACTGTTTCCGTATCATACCCGGAGTCAATAGCACAAAGGTTAACTTGCCATTTTGCTTCACCGTTAGTATCCGGCCAACGCCGATTCATAATTTTCTCTAAGTCGGCCCAAGTTTCCACGACGCCGTGAGCAATATTTTGACTGGTCATCTTTGCGCCCCAGGCGCGAATTGTCCAATACATACGGTTTGCCTGAACATCGACGCCCCCAGTTAATAGCTGTGCATAGTCTGGTACCACACATTCTGGAAGCTCCGTTTTTTTAGATAGCACCATATCGCTATCTAAAGTAGCCGCCTTATCTTCCCACGGCTCACCCAGCCAACTATTTACGAAATTCATTAGGTCAGCAGGATCGTCTTTACTGCTCAAAAACTCAGCGGCTACCTTCCCAAAGGTCAACCAAGGAGAATATATAGAATTAATATGAAACCCTACTGAACGCGCACGCCCCTCGATTTTATTTTTTGGAACCCAGCGCCCAGCGCGAAGCATCGCAGGTTTATGCCTATCATCAATATGGCCATGACACGCTTCGCATTCGTAATACGCCGAATAATAGACTACCGTTATGTCATAGCTGCCATCCTCTTTTTTAGGCCATTTTATATTTTTAAAATCAAAAATCTGTTCATGTCCACAATGCGGACAAGGGACACGATATTCATACTTTATATCTGATTTTTCATAACCCTGATAGATTGACCCCGTTTTTAAAGTTGGCGTCGAAACCTTAACAATTTTGCTATTCCACCAGTTTTTTGTACGCTCTTGAACCAACTTGATTGGACTTGATTCCCGGCCCGCCCATTTAGGATACTTGTCTACTTCATCAAGCAGTACATACCTCGCTGACCAGCTGGCCAACGCTGCCGGAGACTGTGCCGACGCAAAAAGTAAAAAACCGCTCTGAAATTTCAAGAGCGTGTCTTTGCTATCGGTCGCATGAAATTTTTCAGCCAGCGTTGGACAATTACATAGCATTTTCTGCAGGCGAAGATCGGAAAAGTCTTTACAAAGTTCATCATCCGGCAATACATAAAGAATACGCCCAGGGTCCTGGTCAACAACATATCCGACCATGTTTAGTAATCCTTCGGTACCACCAATCTGCGTACATTTCAGCCAATTGATTTCTTGTATTTCATCATCACAAAAACAATCCATGATAAACCGCATGTAAGGAACATTATTCGTATCCCATTTGCCTGGACGACTTGTTTCTTCCGAAGACAACAAACGATATTTATCCGACCATCCGGATACCGTCAGTTTCTCAGGCGGTTTAAATACCTTCAGCGCATTTCTAATTGCTTGGTTTAATGTTTGTTTTACGCTTGCGTTTTCCGGTGTATGTTCCGTTTTCTGCAAGCTGAGTAAGTCCTTTCGCAACTTCTTCATCAACTAACCTCTTTGCGTCCAGGGCCAATTCTGGATACTGGGCGTTGAGTTCGGTTGCAATCCGATGCCCCATGAACAGCAGCCCTTGTTTTATTCTAGCAAAGACCTCGGCCAAAGCTTTTTCAATATCATCAACAGATACATATTGACCAACCTTTTCTAGTTTTTTCATTTCTTCCATCTCGGCTTTAGCTTCACGGTATCGAACATCGGCTTGAAGCTTTCGCGCTTCCGGACTCAGATCATTATTTTGCTTACCATATTTCCATTCAGTAAGTTTTTTTAAATCCCAATATCCCCTCGTTTCTTTTGGCGCTCCTTTTCTAGCCCAACCTGACAAAGTCTCACGTGAGATACCGAAAAAATCACATGTATGCTGAGTATTAAAAACAAAGGGATTATCTAGCTCAGTGGGTTTTTTTGTATTTTTATTCATCATTTTATGCACCACTTATTTGTCAGGTTGTCAACCAAAAAAAATCAATTTTTTAGAGAGACTTTTCGGGACTCGCTA
>JAGGAE010000034.1 GCA_017889725.1 Bacillota bacterium
CTGCAAGAAACTATTTTTCATTGAAAATCGAAACTACTCCACGCTTTCCAGCACCAGTCGCCGTGGTAAAAAGTTATATCTCCTATAAAAATCCAGTACTCCTTCATTCCCTTCCCCCACTACAAGACGCTTGCTGTTTGCGCCATTTTCCTTCAACCAGGCTACCGCGTTACGCATAAAGGTATCGCCAACCCCTTGCTTACGATACTCTTGTTTCACAAACAGAGACTGAATCTCGCCGATTTTCTCCTTATCCAGCGTAGTAACACAGTATCCCACATATTCACCGACTTCTTCATCTCTGGCAAGTTCCACCCGGATATTCCCCCCGTTTGCGACTTCCAATAATTCTGTTTTTCGAACTGCATACATCGGCTTATCATGGGCATGGGGAAAGTTACACGCCACCTTTTGGTGATGCTCAATTAATTGAAGCCACAATGGCTCAATAACATCTAGCAGCTCTTTCTTGCCTACACAAAAAATAACCTTAGCCATTTTAAGACCTCCTTCTCTAATCCGATTACCTTACCCTTCGTTAGTTTCCGGTTATTTCCTCCCCGGCGACACCGGTTGACTTATAGGCTTTAACTAGCAGGACATTTACAGACCGGTCAAGAAAGATTATTTAGCACCCTTTCTATTGCAGGGTGACACTATACAAGGTAAGGATGAAACCGAATGGGCAATATTTGTTTTGAAAAAATGAAAGAAGTTTATCTTGATGCGGTACTCGATATTTATAATCACTATGTGTTAAACAGCACCGCTACTTTTCATTCTCATCCCCTGAATAAAGAAGAAATGCGCAACCTTGTTTTCTTTGCGAACGAAAAGTATATAACCTTCGTCATACTACAGAACAATACCGTTTGCGGCTACGTTCTCCTCACCCGGCATAAAGCCCGTGAAGCCTATGATACCACCGCCGAAGTAACCATCTATCTTCACCCCGCCTTTGTCAAGCAAGGCCTGGGGGGGCTGGCACTTTCCCACATTGAGGGTTACGCAAAAACTCAGAGCATCCATGCGTTAGTCGCGACCATTTGCTGGGATAACACTGCCAGCATAGCCTTGTTTGAAAAACATGGCTATGCTAAATGCGCCCATTATAAAGAAGTGGGCAAAAAATTCAACAAGTACCTGGATCTTGTTGCCTACCAAAAGATTACCTAATAACCTTCTAAGGAGCCTGATTACATGTATGCATTAGTTATGGGCGGTACGGAATTTGTCGGCAGAAACCTGGCAAAATACCTGCTCTCCCAACGATATACCGTCGACCTCTTCACCCGGGGTATTAAGCCTTTGACCTACCAAGGCGTGAACTCCCATTTGACCGGGGACCGCTCCCACAAAGAAGACTTATGCCGACAGCTAGGGTCTAAGCAATATGATGTAGTGTTTGACATATCGGCCTATACGAAAATGCATGTGAAAAACCTTTTAGAAGTGTTGGATACAGCCGCCTTAAAACGCTATGTTTTTTGCAGTTCCGGTGCTGTCTATACCTCCACTTCCTCCATAACCTCTGAATCGGCCGAACGCGGTCTCACCCTATCGTGGGGCGATTACGGGCTTCATAAAATGCAGGCGGAAGACTATTTGTTAGATTTATACCAAAAGAAAAACCTGCCGGTTGTACTCTTCCGTCCCACCTATATCTATGGCGAAGAAAACAACCTATACCGGGAATCCTTCCTTTTCGACCGTTTGGCTGGGGAACTGCCAATAGCCCTGCCGGAAGGCACAGCCACCAAAACACAGTTCTTGCATATTGACGATTTTGTAAGAACCTTGGAAAGTGCCGTACATATCCCTTCCGCCATAGGTCAAGCGTATAATATTACTCACCCGGAAAAAGTAACCTGGCCCGCCCTTGTCCAAACAGCCGCCAAAATCGTAAATAAATGTCCTCAAATTCGCCTTGTCCCTCCAGTAAAACTAAAGAAATTGCAAATCACTGTCCGCGACTTCTTTCCCTTCCGGGATATCACCTATCTCTTAAACATAGAGAAACTGGTTAATTCCGGACTTCATGTACCTCAGATTAATCTGTCCCAGGGTCTTTCTCGCGCCTACCACTGGTATGTAACGACCAAACCCGTTTTCAACAACAAAGGCATGGAGAAACTTGCCCTATTGACAGATTCCCTAGAAAGCAATGGCTAGACTATAAAAAGAAAGCAAAAAATATCAAGGAGAATACGCATGATAACCATCGAACCCATCAAGTTTTCCGACCTAGAAGCGTTCTCTCAGGTAATTGCTCAACTTTTCGGCGCTCCCTCCACCCGTCAAAACCTCGAACACTCCCTAAAAAACATCCTTAACGACCCCGCCTACCTTCTGCTCGGGGCGAAAGAAAACGACCGGTTGGTAGGAACCGTAATGGGCATTACCTGTTTCGACACAGTAGGGGAATGCCAGCCGTTTATGGTATTGGAAAACCTGGTTGTCGATAAAGAGTGCAAGGGAAAAGGCATCGGCAAACGCCTTGTGCAGGCAGCAGAGGAATACGCCCATAAACAAAACTGTTATTATATCATGTTACTATCTTCGTCTTACCGGACCGAAGCACACCGTTTTTATGAAGCTATCGGCTATTCATCGGATGCGGCGAAAGGCTTTAAGAAATATTTGTAACCTATTGAGGAGATGTACTTTTCATGGATAAATTCGACTTATATGAAGACTTAAAACAACTGTCCCTTAAAACCAGCAGCGCTAACTCGCGTGACACCTTCGTATTTGATGCCGCCTCCGATCCGCAGACCATTCTAAAAGGACTATTGGAATTGGCTGAAAAGCAATTACCTGGAGTCGATTCCACCCTGCTCCACTCCTTTATCTCCCTGGCTTTTAAAACCGGACGCCTGGAGGGCTTCACCGCAGGCGTAGAGTCCCATATCAATGATGAACCGGCCATTATTTTGTATCCCGGCAAGGAAACCGATTATCATAATTTGGGGGATGCTATTCTCGATGCAGTACAGCAATATGCTCCCTCCTGTCTTGTCGGTACTAATATTATCATTGACGGCAAAGCAGTTCCTAACGTAGGAACCTCTACTTCAGAAGAGAAAAACTAATACGATTATTGATAGAAGGAAATTCGCCCATTTTAATTCCATATAAAAACAACCCTGTTTCAGCGTATTCAAACACCGAAACAGGGTTGTTTTTTACTCACATTTGGGGTTGTAAACTCTACTTGTACAGATAATACTTCTTCGCCTTATCCTTAAACTCTTTAGCTTCCTTGTCCCATTTTGCCAGCAATTCCTCTAGGCTATAACGTTCCATCCTTACCGAGTCATCCCCTGTCACAAGGTCAATTGTCGGCGTACTTTTTCCGCTCAATTCAAAAGCAAAGTCAGGGTACATCTCCCGAATAGCATAAAGCAGCGACATCCCGGTTCTCACAGGGCGGAAAGCACGACGGTCAGTAATATGAAGCTGTACCCCGGCACAGTGCTGATCGATAAAATTCCCGAACCGAGGCTGATAATACGCAGGACGGAATACTACACCAGGCAGCTTCATTCCGTTCATCTTCTCAGCTAACGCATCCGCGTCAATCCAAGAGGCACCGACAAAATCAAAGGGGCGAGTAGTTCCTACCCCTTCCGATACATTAGAACCGCCGAATATCCCAGTGGCGGGATAAGTGATCGCAGTCTCAGGCGTCGGAATATTAGGTGAGGTCATAACCCAAGGCAGACCCGTGTCGGAGTGATACATGTCCCGCTTCCAGCCAGTCATCGGTACAACCTTCAAATCACATTGTATGCCAAACTCGGTGTTAAACAAGAGGGCCAGTTCCCCCACCGTCATACCGTGGCGAATAGGAATGGGGTACATACCGATAAACGATTCGTAGCCAGTCTTCACCAGACCGCCTTCCACGTCTACACCGCCAATCGGGTTGGGGCGGTCCAATACTACGAAAGTCTTGCCGTTCTCCTTTGCGGCCTGCATGGCGTAAGCCATAGTGTAAATATACGTATAAGAACGGGCACCGACATCCTGAATATCAAAAACCAAAACATCTATATCCTTAAGCATATCCGGTGTTGGCTTTTTAGTACTGCCATACAAACTATACACCGGAAGTCCTGTCTTGTTATCCACCTGACTGTTCACACTGTCGCCCGCCTGCACGGCTCCCCGAATTCCATGCTCCGGAGAATACAGTGCCACCAGATTGGTCTTGGCATGCAGAACGTCAACCGTACTTTCGTAATTGCTGTTAATCCCTGTTGCGTTAGTAATCAGTCCGACTTTCTTTCCGTCAAAAATCACCAGATACTGATCAATATTATCAATGCCCAGCTTTACAACCGGGGCCTTTACCTGAGCCGCCCCGAAGCAACTAGAGGAAAATACCGTAACCATAACAGCCGCTAGTAAAACCAATCCTTGCCGCATCCATTTTCCCCATTGCCGCATAAATTCGCCTCCGCAATTTAAAATATTCACTTATACCAACTTAGCCAGCGCCGAAAAGCCTACAAGCTGTACCCCTTGCTTTTCTATAAACGTCTGCATTTCCTGTCCTGTCAATACCTCCAATTCCTTAAACCGGCAGGTATTATACGAACTCACCTGAGATAGCATCGGATCCTCTTTTGCCGGATGACTCATAATTTCCAGTACCCCGCCGTCATGGTCGGCAATAATACGCTGTAAATTTTCTACGCTAACTCCCTGCTCATAAAAATCAGTGGTAAACCAATCGGTAGTAACTACCCCGGCTGCTTTGATTTTCTCCCGCACCTCCAGCCCGGTTTGCCGTATTGGCACGTTAAGCTCCTTCGCCAAGGAAATGGCTGTCTCCAGCACCTTAGGATAAGAGTGAGCATGATGATGGCTATCGAGATGACTTAATTCCAAACCGGTTGCAAGAAACTTTTCTACCTGTGCTCTAAGTTCCCGATTAATATCCTCCGCCTCCATCAGCGGTACTGTGGCCGCAGCCTTGCGACGAAACAACCCTTGCTCATCAACCAGAGAAGGTACCTCTTGGGCGTTAAGTACCGGGCGGCCATACGTAAGGTTAAGATGAAGACCTACCCTAGTAAGCTTATGTTGCTGTAATAACTTGACAGCGTCTTCGGCATAATCGGTGTTAATCATCAATGTAGTATCAGTAACAAGCCCCTTGGTCATTCCCTGAATAATCCCTGCATTACACCCTGGAGTTAATCCCAAATCATCAGCGTTAATAATCAACTTTAACATTTTGTTCCCTCGCATTCCATCATAAACTGAGGCAGATATTGCCTGTTAATCGCCAGGATATCCGCTAACAGTTTTTTGGCTATATCCACAGACGGCACCAACGGATGATTGACCAGCGCAAGCAATGCCGCCTCATGATTTCCCGTTACCCCGGCATTTACCGCCAAAATTTCGTACGCTTTAACCTGCTGCACCAGCCCCGCAACCGCCGGAGGCATAGGTCCCACAACCAGCGGCACAGCTCCGTTTCGCCCGATTACACAATTGACCTCGACAACACTGTCATCCGCTAGTCCTTGTATAGCACCTTGATTTTGCGTATTTACCGTATGGATATCCCGTTTATCGTTGTAAATAGCACTGATTAAAGATACCGCAGCCTCAGAGTAATAGGCACCGCCACGTTTCTCCAATTGCTTCGGCTTTTCTTTTAGCTCCTCATTCCGATACAGCCGGAACAGTTCTTCCTCCACCGCTTTTACCAGTACAGCCCTGGTACCTTTTCCTTCAGGTCCCGCCGCTGCCAACTCCTCAGCTAGAATACGGTCGGTCATGTAGTAATACCGATGATACGGGCAAGGTACCAGATCCAGCGCCCGCAAGAATTCTCCGTCCCAGTTCATATCTGGTACATTCTTCATAGAGAGCGACGCGCCATCCGCTAATTTTTCCAACACCACTTTTGTAACGTCCTGCCCTTTACAGAAAACCTTCCGTCCCCAGACCAAATGATTCAGTCCGAAAAATTCGATAAAGATATCTTTGCTTTTCACTTCCAACAGTTTCGCGGTAGTCATTACCATATTAATAGGTACATTACACAGACCAATACATTTGACTTTGCTGTGTTTTAACACCGTCTCGGTGATTAATCCCGCCGGATTGGTAAAATTAATCAGCCAGGCCGCCGGGCAAAGTTCTTCCATATCATGGCAGATGGACAGAATCACGGGAATGGTCCGCATCGCTTTAGCAAAACCGCCGGGACCGGTAGTCTCCTGCCCCAGAACATTATAACGAAGCGGAAACTCTTCGTCATTCTTACGGGCATCCAATCCCCCTACCCGAAACTGAGTAATAACAAAATCCGCTCCCGGGAGTGCCTCCCGCCGGTCTAGCGTCAGCCTAAGAGTAACCGATAGTCCCGCCTTGTTCAGCATGCGTCCGGCGAGAGCACCAATAATCTCCAGCTTTTCTTTCCCTTCCGGCACATCGACCAGCCACAGTTCAGCTATCAGGAGTTCCTTCGCCCGTAGAATTAGCCCATCAATAACCTCTGGCGTGTAGCTGGAACCTCCGCCAATAACTACAATTTTTAGCCCGCTCATAAGGCACATCCCTGTTTGGCTGCCAACTGCCGAATGGTTTTATGCAATTCAACCATTCCGACAATGAGATTTTTCTCCGTAATCGCGCTCATCAAATGATCCTGCGCGTGTACCATCAGCAGCGTCACCTCGCTTTTTACTCCGGCGGCTTCCTGCTGAATGGTCTCGGTTTGAACACGGTGCGCCAAATTGAGTTCCTTTTCCGCCCGTTCAAACGCCTCCGCTGCTTTTATAAACTCGCCGGATTGCGCCGCTTTTAAGGCTTCATAGGCTTCGGCCTTAGCGTTACCGGCATGAATAATAATTTCAAACACTTCCTGCTCCGTCATGTAAGGTCCTCCCGCGTAGTTTCCGCTTCCTTCATCAACTTCTGCTCATACGCCCTGAAAAACGGAAAATAAATACCTGTAACAATAATAATATTAATAATCACCAACACACTGGCCCGCCAGTCGCCGCCAGTCGCCAAATACGCCCCAATCGGCCCCGGCAGCGTCCATGGCACGAGAATATATGGCTTGGTTACCAGTTCCAGGCTCATCGCAAAATACGTCAATGTCCCCACGACCACCGGCCCAACCAGAAATGGTACAAATAATAAGGGATTAAGCATCACCGGTACACCGAAGATGACTGGCTCATTGATATTGCAAATACCGGGTAAAAGAGTCGCCTTGCCCACACTACGAAGATACGGCGATCTTGAAACAAGCATTAACAGCACCAATCCGATAGTGGCCCCACTGCCGCCAATCCAAACAAACCACTGAAAAAATGGCTCCGGACCAATATTGGGTATAGGCTGCCCGCTGGCCGCGGCGGCAATATTCTGGTCTAACAGCACCAACCATATCGGCCGCGCTACCGTGCCCACCACTGAATCACCGTGTATACCGGTAGCCCACAGCAACGTAATCAGTACAATCGGCACTAAAATTCCGACGAGTGAATTCCCGGCAAGCACCAGCGGCTGAAACAAACTCATAACAAAGTGCTGAATATCAAATCCGGCTACATCTCGCACCAGCCAGACCAATGGCAATATAAGCGCCGCCGGTATAAGCGCCTCAAACGAACGGGCCACCGAATCCGGAACCCCTTCCGGCATACGGATGGTCAGCTTACGTTCTTTGGCAAACCGCAGTACTTCTACCGCAAATAAGGCCATGAGTATAGCAACAAACATACCGCCGCCGCCCAAATTACTCATCAATAGCGCCAGCCCCTGCTCTCCCGTGTTCACCGGTACACTAGTTAACAGAAAAGCAGCCATGGCTAATAAGCCGCCGGCTACTCCGTCCAACCGGTATGACTTTGCCAAATGATAGCCGATACTATGACAGGCGTATAACGCCATTAATCCCATCGTCATACGGAACGGCAGCAAGATTTCGGCAGCGTATGGTTTAACCAGCGCCGCCAACGCCGGTACCGGCGGGAAGGCGATAATCATAAAAAAACTGCCTACAATAATCAAAGGAATAGTAGATATAATCCCATCACGAATGGCCTGAAGATGCCGCTGCTCCGACAGCTTGGTCATAACCGGAATCAAATACTTTTCCAACAGTTCAAACAGTTTGTACATGTGCCACTCCCGTCTAAACCATGTGTTTTAAAATCTCGTCTAATACCATCGCTCCACCGAACGGAGTATACCCCTGCGGCGGAATTAAAGCAACCGGAATTTCACAGGTTCCGGCTTTCGCCTTAAGTTCATCCAGACGGTGCCGGACCTGAGGAGCCACCAGCAATAAGCCCCAGCCATTCTTAAGTTCGTCCTCCACTTCGCCGGTACCTACCGCTTTAACCGTTATTTTTATATCCTGGCGGGCAGCCTCTTTTTCAATGGCTTTGACTACAATCGCACTGGACATGCCCCCAGAACAGACAATCAATACTTTCATCCTTCTATATCCTCCTTTTTGCTCGGCTTTAGCGCCCGACTGATAAGACCGTCTGTCTCAGCCAACAGTTGCCGCGCTTCTTTAACCGAACACCCACGTTTCAGCATAACAATCGCTGTTTTCGCATGAAAATCGGCTTGGGTGAGAGCCTGCTCTGCCTCCTGGCTACTTACGCCGGCGGCCCTTTCAACAATACGAAGGGCTCTGGCCACAAGTTTTTGATTGGATGCCTTCACATCAACCATCAAATTACCATATACCTTACCCAACCGGACCATCGACGCGGTAGTGATCATATTGAGCACCATTTTCGTGGCAGTTCCCGCCTTGAGACGAGTCGACCCTGTTACCACTTCCGGGCCAACGGCCAGCGTAATCGCCACCTGAGCAACCTCACTAACGGCTGAACCCGGGCTGCAGCTGATAGCCACAGTCGCCGCACCAATCCGTGCCGCATACCTCAGCCCGCCCAGCACATACGGCGTACGGCCGCTGGCCGCTATTCCCACTAACACATCCCTGTCGGAAAAATGAATTATCTTTAAATCCTTTTCCGCCAGAGCGGCATTATCCTCTGCACCCTCTACCGCCTCCACCAGCGCATGGCTTCCGCCAGCGATCAACCCTATCACCATACCGGGTTCAACGCCAAAGGTAGGCGGACATTCCGCCGCATCCAGTACTCCTAATCTACCGCTTGTCCCGGCACCCAAATATACCAGACGCCCCCCCTGCCGGAACGCCCTGACAGCAGCATCTACCACCGCCTCAATCGCCGGTATCTGACTTTCCACTGCCTGAGCAACCAATCTGTCTTCCTCATTCATTACCCGCAAAAGCTCCGTCGTCGTCATTTCGTCCAGACCGGCGGTACGAGGGTTCTCCTTTTCAGTCATAAGCTGTGCCGTCTCTTGCTCTAACTTGTGGTTCTTCATTTTCTAGAATCCCGTTCCTTTGCTATCTTCTGGCCGATTTTGAGCGCCCCCATTACCGGCTCTTCCTGAGGTATCACCCATTGGACCTTATTGCCTAATTTTTCGGCAACGAATTGCCGCATAACGGCAATATTCCGCAAGACGCCGCCATATATACATACCGGCACCGGAAAACTCTGAAACCTGCCGCGCGCGAGCACCGACTGTACTAATTCAGCCAAAGAGTCGGCCGCTTCCCGGATAATTTCACCGGCCACCCAGTCTCCTTCAAGCCTGGCCGCTTCCACCACCTCGGTCAGAGCCGCCAGCTTGTCCTTAGTGGCTGCCGGGCTATAGATAAAGCGAATGAGACCCGCCACATCCTGTACCTCTAAGCGACACATCAATCCTTCGAGTAGCACCGTAGGCTTGTCCCTGCCTTCCAGAGCCTTTAGGCTTCGCGCCAGCGCCAGTCGTCCGATAGCGTAACCGCTGCCTTCATCCCCCAAGATATGCCCCCAGCCTCCAGCCCGTACCTGCTCTCCCTCTTCATTTATGCCATAGGCAATCGAACCGGTACCGGCAATAAGAACAATGCCAGCTTGCGTTCCTACTCCCGCAGCCAAGGCAATACGGGCATCATTTTCCAGGACAATAGTACACTCCAGTCTCAGCCCTTGAAACACAGTCAGTATCTTTTCCCGGTCGGCCGGACGATCTACTCCGGCCAGACCGGCACACAATACTACAATATCCGTTACCTCTACTCCTGCATTTTTCGCTAAGCTGGCAAGCAAATCCTCCATCCGCCTGGTAAAAGCCTCTATACCCAAAACATGATAGTTGGCCGGTCCACATTCAACCCGTCCTAACAATCGTCCCTCACAATCGGCGGCACAGGCTACCGTCTTCGTGCCGCCGCCATCTATCCCCGCAATCCATCTCATTGGTCCGTATCTGCTTCCGCCATTACCTTAAAGCCGTACTCCATAAGATTGGCGGCATCCTCCCAACGTTCATCATCATTTAAAAGAACCGCGATTAACTCGACATTACCGCGTTTGGCCGAAGCCACCAAACAATCTCCTGCCGCTTCGGTATAACCTGTTTTTACCCCTGTGGCGCCGGGAAAAGTCTTCAAAAATCGATTGGTAGTTACTACATGATGTACTCCCGGGCGATTATTAAAGGTAAAGTCATACTCCCGCAGGGACACAATTCTGGCAAAGTCGGGATTTTTCAACCCATAAGCCGCAATTGTAGCCAAATCCATGGCGGTACTGTAATGATTCACCGGATCAGGCAAGCCGTGCGGATTGGAAAAATGAGTATTCTCCAGTCCCAGTTGTTGCGCTTTTTCATTCATCATTGCCGCAAACCCTTCAATTGAACCGCCGACATGTTCGGCCACCGCTTCCGCGGCATCATTGCCAGAAACTACCATCATCCCTGTAACCATTTGGCGCAGTGACAATTGATCCCCCGCCTGTAAACCCAGGCTGGACTCTTCACATCGAGCGGCTCTGGGACTAACAATAACCGTGCTGCTTAAATTTCCCTTTTCCAACGCTAAAAGCAAAGTCATCATTTTAGTGGTACTGGCGGGATACATAACCTTATGCTGCTCTTTGCCAAAAAGCACTTTACCCGTTTTAGCATCAATTAATACAGAAGCTTCCGCACTAATCGCCGGGACACTCGGGACAGCAAGAGCCACTGCCTGTAAACAAAAAAGTAATACCAGCAATATACTGCTTACACGACGCAACATACTTTACCTCCGTTCCCTAGTTACAATTTTGCTGACGACCTATTACGTCTACCATTACAATCTGCCAGCTTTACTTTGATCGTTATTCTGGATTAACATTATGTATTCCTGCCTACTATCCTAGGAAAGACCTGACAACAACTCTATCTCTTTTATTCCCGCATTTCATAATACTGCAACAGTTCACTTACCGTAACAAAATTATAGCCCTGCTCTCTCAGCTTATCGATAATAACCTCCACCGCCGCCGGGGTCCCGCGTGCGCAGTCCCCTTCATGCATAAGCACGATATCCCCGGGTTTGACATTCTTCATTACTGTATTGATAATATCGTTACTGCTCCGCCCTTCCCAGTCACGAGTATCCACCGTCCACAATACTGTAGTGTACCCCATTTGCTTCAAATCCATAACTCTCCGGTCACTATACCCGCCTCCCGGCGGCCGATATAAACTGGGTTTAGGGGCAATCTTAGCTATGGCTTGTTCTCCCCTCGCCACCTCTTCGATAAAATCGGCATCACTTATTTTCCGCGAAAACCGGTGAGAGTAACTATGATTGCCCACCTCCTCCCCTGCGTCCACAATAGTCTTAAGCGCCGCCGGAAACTTTTCCGCATTTTCCCCTAAAACAAAAAAGGTCGCTTTAACATTTTTCGCCTGAAGCACAGAAAGTAGCGCAGGTGTTGTTTTCGGATGCGGACCATCATCAAAAGTAAGAGCCACCACCTTATGTGTGGTGGGGACTTTTTTAACAACCTGTTGGCTATGAAATTGCCCCTCGCCCGCCACGGCGGCTAGCAATATTCCGCATGCCGTAACAATACTCCAAAACTTCCTAATTCGCGTCATGCTACCCCCTCCTATAGTTCTAGCTGTTCTACCATCTGTCCGTCAACTTCTCCGGTAACCGCGAGCCCCCGGTCCATTTGGTACGCCTTTACCGCTACCTCTGTCGAAATGCCGAAAATACCGTCTGCCCGTCCTGTCAAATAACCAAGCTCCTTTAGCTTCAACTGCATAACCACCACATCCGCACCCGTCATATGAAGCTTTAACTTGCGCTCTACCCTAACCTTCTTCCCTACTATCTTTACTTCCGTCCCGATAGGGACCCACTCGAATAATTCCTCCACATCGCGGTTGCGCATACGAATACAACCATGGCTGGCATACCGCCCAATCGACCACGGATTATTTGTGCCATGTATACCGTAGATGCCCCACGGAACATTGAGACCCATCCAACGGGTACCAAAGCCTGAGCCCCAGCCGTAATCTTTCCAGACTACCACCATATAATACAGAATCACTGTACACCTCCAACAGTCGGTCAGGTACACGAATAACCAGACTGACTTTCCCCTGCGGCATATCCTTAGGCTGGTCAGGAATGGCTGCAAGCTCTATGTCGTCGAGATAATCCAGACCCATACACCCTATTACCAGTCCCAAAGCAAAGAAGACCGCCAACCCATATACTACGTACCGCCGCTTACCCTCCTCCAAAATCGCCCTTTTCAAACTCTCAGCCTACCTCCTTGCATAGAAACTTTCTCTACTCTCCATTATGAATACATATGCGCAAGGTCCGGCTATATATGAAAAAAAGACCCAAAACCAGTATCCTCTACTGATTTTGGGTCTCCTGCTTTTTTTTATGCTTCGCTGGTTTCGGTTGCCCAGTGGCAAGCAACAAAGTGTCCGTTCGTTTCTTTAAGCTCCGGCTGCTTTTCAGCACAAACCGGCATGGCATATTGGCAACGCGTGCGGAAGCGGCATCCTGACGGAGGATTAATCGGATTCGGCACATCGCCTTCCAGCCGGATGCGTTCCCGGGTTGCTTCCACTTCCGGATCGGGAATCGGAATGGCCGAAAGCAATGCCTGCGTATAAGGATGACGTGGTTTGCTGTACAGCGTATTGGTTTCGGCCAGTTCTACAATCTTGCCCAGGTACATAACCGCCACCCGGTGACTGATATACTTGACCATCGCCAAGTCATGCGCAATAAACAGATAGGTCAAACCTAACTCCCGCTGCAATTTCTCCAGCAGATTAACCACCTGAGCCTGAATCGAAACGTCCAGCGCCGAAATAGGTTCGTCGCAAATAATCAGCTTAGGATTGACCGCCAGCGCCCGGGCAATACCTACGCGCTGACGCTGCCCACCGCTAAACTCATGCGGGAAACGATTGGCATGCTCGGTATTAAGACCAACTAAACGCAAAAGCTCCTGAATCCGCTTCGTGCGTTCCGCTCCTTTGGCTAGTCCGTGAATATCCAACGGCTCACCAACGATATCACCAACCGTCATACGCGGATTGAGCGACGCGTACGGATCCTGGAAAATCATCTGAATATCCCGGCAGCAGTTATCCTTCGAATCTAATGCCGACACCTTTTTTCCGTTGAACAAAACCTCACCGTCCGTAGGCTTGTACAAACCGATAATTGTCCGTCCCGTAGTCGATTTTCCGCAGCCACTCTCCCCCACAAGACCTAACGTTTCCCCGTGGGCAATGGAAAAGCTTACATCATCTACAGCCTGCAGCGTTGCCGTCGGGCGTCCGAAAAAGTCAGTGCCAACGGTAAAATGCTTCTTTAAATTACGTACTTCCAACAAGTTCTTATTTTCCATTACCTGAGCACCTCCCGCGCATGTTTCGGCGCATCCGGATGCTGCAGCCAGCATCTGACACTATGCTCATCACTAAGCTTTGTGTTTTCCGGATAACATTCCGTACAAATCTTCATAGCGTACTTACAACGCGGGTTAAACGGACAGCCGGTAGGCGGATTTAGTAAATCCGGGGGTTGTCCGTCAATTACCGTTAACTCGTCTTTCTTGTCAGCGTCCATACGCGGCAGGGATCTGAGCAATCCCCAGGTGTACGGATGCTGCGGATTATGGAAAACATCATATACAGTGCCTGATTCCGCCACTTTACCGGCATACATAACAATAACACGGCTGCACAGGCTCGCAATAACGCCAAGGTCATGGGAAATCATGATAACTGCCGTATTGAGCTGATCCTTTAAATCCTTAATAAGATCAAGAATCTGGGCCTGAATAGTCACATCCAGCGCCGTAGTAGGTTCATCGGCAATCAACAGTTTCGGACTGCACGCCAGAGCCATGGCGATCATCGCCCGCTGACGCATACCGCCGCTGAATTGATGAGGATAATTATGCACCCGTTTTTCGGGAGAAGGAATACCTACCAGTTGTAAAAGATCGACGGTTTTTTCCAGCGCGTCCTTTTTCGACAACTTTTTATGCAATTCCAGACTCTCGGCAATCTGTCGCCCAACTGTCAATACCGGATTGAGCGAAGTCATGGGGTCCTGGAAAATCATCCCGATATCATTTCCCCGGATATCGGCCATCTCCTTTTCCGAAAGATCCAGAAGATTGGTGCCATTAAACATAATTTTTCCGCCTACCACCTTACCGGGGGGGTTAGGAATAAGCCCCATAATAGTATGCGCGGTTACACTTTTGCCACAGCCAGATTCACCGACTATCCCGATGGCTTCCCCGGGCTGAATCGAAAAATTCACCTGCTGTACCGCCTTGACTTCACCGGCATACGTATAAAAGGACACAGCTAAATCCTGCACTTCTAATATTGGTTTCATATTTGCTCCTCCTAACGCCGCATACGGGGATCAAGTGCATCCCGAAGGCCGTCTCCAAAAAAATTAAAGGCCAACATGGTTATACTAATAGCCAACGCTGGAAAAAACAACTGGAAAGGATAGGAACGCAGACTGTTAACCCCTTCCGATGCCAGCACGCCCCAGCTGGCCATCGGAGCCGACACGCCAAGACCGATAAAGCTGAGAAACGCTTCGGTAAAAATAGCATCGGGAATAGCCAAGGTCATGGTTACAATAATGGCGCCCATGCTATTGGGAATCAAATGCCTGAGCAATATTCTCCAGGAAGACGCGCCAATGGTGCGGGCGGCAAGAACATATTCCTGTTCTTTGATTACCAGCATCTGCCCGCGGACAATACGAGCCATCTGCAACCAGTAAGCGATACCCAAAGCAATAAAGATATTGGTCAATCCCGGCTTCAATACTACCATCAGCAGGATAACATACAAAAGCACGGGTACACTGTACAAAATATCAACAATATTCATCATAATACGGTCCGTTCTGCCGCCAACAAAACCGGCAATACCGCACACGGATAAACAAATCGCGACCCAAATTATCAGTACCAAACCAATGTTCGCCGCTTGGCGGCTGATTGGCCAGCATTAAGTTCTGATCAGAGTACGAGAGACCCGAAAACACGGGACCGAAAATAGCTGCCACGAGCAGGAAAATAATAATATATAAACCCAACATCGCCATTTTGTTCTTCTTGAGGCGCTGCCAAGCGTCTTGCCAAAACGTAAGACTGGAGAATCTCTGGAAATGGGTGAAAATGAATCTTGTGTCAACTGCATGTCCTATCCCTCCTTCTTACCGCCCAGTTTAATTCGTGGATCAATTAGCGGATAGACAAGGTCTACCACCATGTTAAGAAAAATGATCAAAAAGCTATAGAAAATAGTAACCCCAAGAATAACGGTATAATCCCGGTTATAGATACTGGTTACAAAGTGGCGGCCCAATCCAGGAACGGCAAACATGGTTTCAATAACGAAACTGCCTGTCAATATCCCCGCGGCCATAGGTCCGATATAGGTGACAACCGGAATAAGCGCGTTTTTGAGCGCATGCCGGTACATAATGACATAACTAGCCAACCCTTTGGCTTTAGCGGTTTTAATATAATCCTGTCCCAGCACGTCCAACATGCTGGAACGCGTAAGTCTAGCGATAAACGAAGTCGGCATTCCGGCTAACGCGAGCGAAGGCAAAATCTGATACTGCCAGCCGTTCCACATAGCTGCCGGTAGCAGCGACAATTTCAGAGCAAACACATGAATAAGCAGAGCGGCCAGTACAAAGCTTGGCACCGCCACCCCTAGTGTCGTCAGGAAAGTAACAAACCGGTCCTGCCATTGATTACGTTTCAAAGCTGATATAATCCCAGCCGGTATACCAATGATAATGGAAAAGAGAATGCTGTTCATCCCCAACTGAAACGATACCGGAAAGCTTTCGCCAATAATATTATTAACCGTGCGACCCTGATACTTAAAGGACGGTCCAAGGTCAAACTTACTTAAGTTCACCATATAGTCGGTGTACTGCTTCCATAACGGATCATTCAACTTATAGCGCGCTTCAATATTTTGCAAAACTACTGCAGGTAAATTTTTCTCTTTGGTAAACGGCCCGCCGGGAATCGAATGCATCAGTAAAAAGGTGATTGTAATAACCAGCCACAAGACAACGGCAGCATTTATAATACGCTTAAGCGTATAACTTAGCATGACTTCTCTCCTTCTAATTGTAGCGGAAGATGCCGATCGACTAGGACCGCATCTTCCGCCCACATACAGCTTATTTAGTCTTCAATGGTTACATATCTAAAATTAGTAGTATCATTAGGCGGATTTACAAGACCTTTTACCTTAGGATTAAGAGTAAAGTAATGACTATAGGAGTAAATCGGCGCTACAGCCATGTCATCCATAGCTATCTTCTCGGCATCATGCATGGCTTGCATACGAACATTCTGATCAAGAGTGCCTTGGGCCGTTGCAATCAGTTTATCATACGCCGGATTGCTGTACCTACCATAGTTATTGCCGCCATTGGTTAAGAGATAATCGCCAAAGGTCATCGGATCGGTATAATCGCCAATCCAACCGGCACGAGCCACTTGGAAATCACCGGATTTGCGTGAGCCAAGGAATACTTTCCATTCCTGATTCAACAGTTCTACAGTAACACCGAGGTTTTTCTTCCACATTTCCTGAACCGCTTCGGCAACCGCCTTATGGCTTTCATTGGTATTATAAAGAAGAGTAATAGTAGGCAAGCCTTTGCCATCGGGATAACCGGCTTCCGCTAACAATTTCTTGGCTTCTTCTACGTTAGCTTTGAACAAATCGCCGCCTTCTTCACGTAAATCCTTCTTGGTTTCAGGATTAGTAAAGCCATAAGGAATCCAGGCATACAGCGGTTTATGCACATCATGCAGTACCTCTTTTACGATTTTTCGTATTGAATTCATAGTAATACGAACCTATGAGTTTAGCAATTTGCAGTTTATTTTCCTTTTTCAGTCGTTCTACTTCCATCATAGGCGGCTCATCCACAAAATCAAGTTGATTGTTTTCAAACATGGACAGAGCCGTCGCTGCTTCTTCTACCAGAGTCCACTCAATTTTGTTTAATTTTACTTTGTCTTTATCCCAGTACTGATCGTTTTTCACCATAACCAGTTTGCTGCCATGCTGCCACTCCGTAGCCTTGAACGCGCCGTTGCCAACTAACGTGGCAATATCTCCGGCCCATTTATCACCATTGGCTTCCACCACTTTCGGATTCACCGGATAAGCAGAATTATGGGCTAACACCCCAAGAAAATACGCGGTTGGTTTTTCAAGAGTGACTTCCAGCGTCTTATCGTCAATAGCTTTTACGCCGACAGCGTCAGCGCTTCCTTTGCCGTTGTTATACGCTTCTGCCCCCTTAATCGGGAACAGCATATAGGCATATTCCGCAGCGGTAGTTGGATTAAGTAAACGTTTCCAGGCATACACAAAATCTTGAGCCGTTACAGGGTCCCCGTTGGACCATTTATTCGCCCGAAGATGGAAAGTATACACCAATCCATCGGGAGAAACTTCCCATTTTTCGGCGGCAGCCGGTTTGGGAAGACCGTCATTATCTAATTCCGTCAGACCTTCAAACATAGCCTGTAAATAGTTGGCTTCCGGTACCCCGGTAGCTTTTTCAGGATCTAAGTTCTCTGGCTCACCACCATATCGAACACGCAATACCTGTTCTTTGCTGGTGCCGCCGCAACCCGCCAGTAAAGTTCCCAGTATAACCAGGATTAATCCAAGAACAACCCACTTCTTTGACACACAATCTCCTCCTTTATAAATCACATGAACATATGTTAGAACGTTTTGTCCATCTGTGAAAAACCAACATTACTAAGTTACCATAAATTCGTCATTTGGGCAACGACATATATACATATTGTCCGTCATTTTCCGCCGGTATTTAGCTATATTACTCTTGAACGCTAAGGTACTTGACGTTAATTATAGTCGTCGGCGGAATGATAAGACCCTGCAGTTTCGGACTGAGGGAGAACCTATGCACATAAGCATAAATGGGCAGAATGGCCATATCATCCATTGCTATCTTCTCCGCGTCATGCATGGCCTGCATACGAACCGACTGATCATTCGAGGTCTGGGCCACTCTAACGAGTTGGTCGTAAACAGGATTATTGTACCTGCCGTAGTTGTTACCGCTGTTAGCCATGAGCATATCGGCAAAAGTCATAGGATCGGTGTAATCGCCAGACCATCCATCCCGGGCTATCTGGTAGTCCCCGGCTTTCTTCACACCAAGAAATACTTTCCATTCCTGGTTCTGCAGTTCGACAGTAACACCCAGGTTTTTCTTCCACATTTCCTGAACCGCTTCGGCAATGGCTTTATGCATTTCATTGGTATTGAAAAGGAGAGTAACAGGAGGTAATCCCTTGCCCTCCGGGTAACCGGCTTCCGCCAGCAGTTTTTTTGCTTCTTCGACGTTGGCTTTGAACAGGTCGCCGCCTTCTTCGCGAAAGTCTTTCTTAGTTACCGGATTGGTAAAGCCGTAAGGAATCCAGCCATACGCCGGTTTATTAAGCCCATGCATTACAGTGGCAGCGATTGCTTCACGGTCAATTGCCAAAGCGAAGGCTCTACGAACTTTCGGATTGTCAAACGGAGCTTTTGTAGTGTTGAAGCTATAGTAGTAAGTACCAAGATTATTACCAATTGACAATTTCTTTTCTTTTAACAGTCTTTCCGCTTCCATAAGTGGCGGTCCATCCACATAATCCAATTGGTTGTTTTCGAACATAGAGAGAGCCGTTGCTACTTCTTCCACCAGCGTCCACTCAATTTTGCTTACCTTAACTTTATCTTTATCCCAGTACTGGTCGTTTTTAACCATGACTAGCTTGCTGCCATGCTGCCATTCGGTTGGTTTAAACGGGCCATTGCCAACCAAAGTTTTTACATCGCCCGCCCAGTTATCACCGGCTGCTTCAACCACTTTGGGGTTTACCGGAAATGTAGACGTATGAGCACACAACGACAAGAAATAGCCGGTAGGCTTTTCCAAAGTAACTTGGAGGGTCTTATCGTCCAACGCCTTTACACCGACATCGTCAGCACTGGCTTTGCCACTATTAAACGCTTCGGCGTTTTTAATGGGGAACAGCATATACGAATATTCTGCTGCGGTTTTAGGATCGAGAAGACGCTTCCAGGCATATTCAAAATCCTGAGCGGTTACAGGATCACCATTGGCCCATTTGTTAGCCCGAAGATGGAAGGTGTATACCATGCCATCAGGAGAAACTTCCCAGTTTTCGGCAGCAGCCGCTTTCGGTAGCCCGTCATTATCATATTCAGTCAAACCTTCGAACATAGCCGTCTGATAACAACTTTCAGGGATACCATTTGTTTTAGCAGGATCCATACTTTCAGGCTCCCCGCCTACAGAAAGACGGGCTACTTGCTCTTTACCGGCACCGCCGCACCCTGTCAGCATCATTCCCACCATAACCAGGAGCAACCCAAGAACAATCCACCTCTTTGACATTACATCTCCTCCTTCATGGTCCATCTGTACGATATCTTCGTACATTCTATCCATCAGAGAAAAACTAACCTTACTAAATTACTATAAATTCATCATTTGGGCAACGACATACCTAATATTGACCACGCGTTTTTTGCCAGCAAAAAACTTCTTTCCTTATAATATAGTTTTCAGGACGAAACCAATGGCACAAATACTTTATGGTTTTGTTTAGAAGTAGTAGTATAACTGGGAACGAATCCATCTCTGGTTTTCAGTACCTTGACCAAGGTCATTGGCACCCATCGCTTTGTAGAATAAGAATATATTCGACCATTTAATATTCTTAATTGGAACATAGTTAAAGCCACACGCAATACCCTTTTGTCCAGGACTTACCCAGTAAGTTGTATCAATTGCAGTGTTTTTTTCGAAATATTCATAGTCTAACCATGCGCCAAAAGATCCGGCAACCTTAGTTTTAGCCCCTTTATAGCTAACTCCCAGAACATAGGCTTTGTTATAATCATCAGCATCGGTTTTATCAACTGTAGCGTAAACCGAGTAGTCAGCATTAATTGCTGAAGTAACATTAATATCAAAAACTCTTAAAGAATCTACACCCGATTTATTAGATGTCCAATTCTGCAATGATGCAGTTAATGTACTAGCTTTGCTCAAATCATAGCTGAATTCGGCAGAAGTAACTTTATTAAAATCTGTAAGTTTTCCAGTCAGAGGAGCATAAGCATCAACTTCTGCATCAACCTCAGCATGTAAGAGTTTAGTTTTTACAGTGTTACCAAATTCAAATTTTACACCGCTTACATTATCATCGAACATTAAACCGGAACCGAAGGTGTTTGCAAATTTACCAATCGTCATGGTAGTCCCGGCAACAGGACCAGTAACACTGGCAGTTGTCACATCAAATGCACCGCTATTGCCATCTCCACCACCTGAGGTTGAAGAAGTACCATTTATACCTTTATCAGTATAAAAATTTCTATAGGCTTCAAACGAAGCGTTAACAGTCCAACCGTCCGTTACCTTGGCATCCGCATCCAAATGAAGCAGGTTGCGGAATTGATGCCCATTTTGCGTTTTGTCTTTGCTATCATAATTGTTCTGATACCGCAACCGATAGAAACCACTAAAATCAATGCCTTTATCAGCTTTGGTTACGCCAAGAGCTACCAGTTCGTCATTGTATTCAGCAGCCAATTTGTCGATGGTGGCTTTTTGATCGGCGGTAACATTTTTGTTAGCCATGGCTTTCGCTACCAAAGTAGCAATTTGGTTACGGGTCAGAGTCTGTCCCTTTTGGTAGTTAACATCACTGTATCCGGCATAAACTCCGGCTTTGTTTAAGTCATTGATAGCACCGTATGCCCAGTTGTCATTCGGAACCAGTTCAAACGGATTAGCAGCAAAAACTGTGCTGCCCACGCTCAGCCCTAAAACCAGCGTCAGTGTCAAAATTAAACTTTTTTTCATTTCGCGCTCCCCTAACACTAATAATTTTCTCTAAAATAAATACGCATTGCAAAGTATACTATGTAAACCTTCTTCTCCTTTCCCAGTATTTATAACACACAGCCGCTAATTCTGTTCCAGTGTTACCATTAGCGGCTGCAGCGTTAACAAAACATATTTTCGTCTAATCTTCACCGCTGTATTATGTCACCCATTTAACATTTTAACACTTTAGTACACTGCATAAAAAAAAGGTGTCCAAAAAGGGATTTCCCTTTTTGAGCGCCGATGCTCTCTTACGTCTTAAGCTGAGAAATTATTTTCCAATATGGATATTATAATAGAATAAAAATCCATTATTGTAAAGTATTTTTTTTACTCATCTTACACTATTTTTTGGGTATGTTTACATTTTTTTGATTATAATTAACTAGTTACTTTTTTCAGTGTTTTCTCTAGATGATGCGTATCATTCACCAAAGCAATCACGTTTCGGCCCGGATGAACCTCCATTATGTTAACTGCTGTATTATCCTGTTTAATATCCCACACCCGGTTAAGGTCAATGCCCAGTACGTTGCAGAGAATGGTACGAATAATGCCGCCATGGCAAACCACAACTACCGTCTGATCTTGATGTTTTGCCGTAAGTTCGTCGATGGCCCGCTGGGCCCTTTCTTTTACTTGTTCAAACGTTTCGCCGCCGGGAATCCGGGCCTCCAGAGCGCTGGTAAACAGCTTGTCCGCTTCCTGGGGCCAACGCTCATACACAAACTGAAAGGTGTAACCTTCCCATTCTCCAAACATGATTTCTCTTAAATCCGGCATAATACCGACCGGCAGTCCATGATGGGCTGCAATTTTTTCTGCCGTAACCATCGCCCTTTTCAGGTCGCTGGAATAAACAGCCTGGACGGACTCCTGTTTAAGCCGTTCCCCTACC
>JAGGAE010000035.1 GCA_017889725.1 Bacillota bacterium
AAAGAAACGGTTTCCAATAGCTCCCGGTCTGCATGAAATGTATATAAAAGAGGATCGGGGCTTGTTTTGCAGTCCGAAAGTATCTTTTATATTGAGGGACTTTGCCAAATTTAGCTGTAGGCCCCAAATTGGTTTTTTCGGAGCTTTGTTTGGGAAGATAGGATTTTATTTGTTGTTTAAAAGGCGTAAGTTTATTGTATTAAAGGATGAGTAAGATTAATTTAGAAAACAGGCCAATTTTTGTATGATAATAACGAGAGGGAATCTATAAAATGTTTTTACATGCGCAGAGGTTTCTAAAATAATTAGAAACCAAGAAAATGGGCACTGAGACAAAATGTAGTTTTTCTTGACAGTACCAATATTGTGGGAGTGTCTCGATTTGATAGACAGATAGATAAAGCATTACATAAAGAAGAACTTCCAACAAAAACTGAATTATAAAATTAAGTAAAAAATCGGAACAGGATGTTTGAGACTAACCTTCGGTATTTTTGCCTCCATTTCGGGAAATTTTGTTTGCGGATGCGCTGTGAATGGGAGATAAGTCTTTGAGCGCTTCAATCTCCTGCGTTTGAAAACGGCGTTTCCATTCGTAGAAACTCATCCGATCCATTCCAGATTGGCGACATGCCTCAGATGCGTTGCTTAAAGCTTTGGTTAACTGCAGAGAGGACATCCTTTGCCGGGCAACTTTAACCATAGGATCTTTCACTGTAATAAATGATAGTAGTGCGCACCTTAAACGAGAGGCCATTAAAGCATTTTCAAACAGGGAGACATAACTCTTCTTAATAGAATAAGATTGTGGTCTGCCACCTGAAATTTCAATATGTTTCAGGTGTGATTTTATATTTTTTAATTTTGCGGATCAAAGTGGTGCGGGCAATATGAAGTTTTTTTGCAGCGGCTACTTGATTGAAGTTGCATTGACGTAAGACCTGTATAATTGCACTTTTTTCAATGGACTCCAGATCTGTCTGTGCTAAGGCTGGAGCATTGGACGGGGGTGAATTGTTCAGATTGTTGATTGAAACAGATGATTCTGAGGAAGGTACTTTATGCAAGACGGCGCTGACATCGGCTTGAGTAATGAGATGGTTGTTATTCATTACTCCAAATCGATTAATAATATTTTTTAACTGACGAATGTTACCCGGCCATGAATAATTCATTAGTGCCTGTAAGGCATCGCGATTGAATTTTATATTTAAGGATTCTGAACAGATGAAATGGTCGACTAGTAGAGGGATATCCTCAAGTCGATTTCTTAAAGGTGGTACATGAATTTCCAGTGTGCTTAAGCGATAGTATAAATCTTCACGAAATTTTTTTTGATGGCATAAATTAGGTAAATTTGCATTGGTGGATGCAATTATTCTGGCATTAGTAGGGATTAATTTGTTGCCGCCTACTCTTTCAAACTCTCTTTCCTCGAGTACTCGTAAAAGTTTAGTCTGCAGCACCAGATCCATTTCCCCAATCTCGTCAAGTAAAATTGATCCATTATGAGCCATTTCGAATTTCCCGATTTTTTTAGCAGATGCGCCGGTAAACGCTCCTTTTTCATGGCCGAATAGTTCTGATTCTAAGAGGTTGTTAGGAATAGCACTGCAATTTATTTTTACAAAAGGTTTATTAAATGTACGTTTGTTTTCAGCGTGAATGGCGTTTGCCAGAATTTCTTTACCGGTGCCTGTTTCGCCAATGATTAATACTGGGTAATTTGAGTTGGCGAAACGCTTGGCGTCGTCCAATAAACGTTTAACAATTTCACTATTTCCGATATAGTCGGAAAAAGTGTATGAACTTTGGTGGCGGGCGATGTTGTCGTACAGATCACTGTAGTCTTTGTTATGGTTGGTTGCAAGTGTAGCAACTAGCTTATTTACTGTTGATAAACTATTGAAGGTGACAATTCCGATAGCGCCAATGATTTCTCCGTTGTCTTTTACTGGAATATGGTGGGTGACAGCCATCATGTCACGGATAACGGTTAAAGTATTTTTTTCTGCGACACCGGAGCGAAGAATTTCACTAAATCTATGATTTGGTACTTCTTCGCTTATTTTTTTACCGAGCAATTGCTTTGGTGTCTTTCCTGAGAAGGCTTGACTTGATTTAGAAAAAAAAATAATTCTTTCATTTTTGTCAACGATTATTGCTTGATCAAAGGTACTATCCAATATTGTGTCAAGAAGGCCGTCTCTTGTAAAGAATACCTCTTTGCTTATTTCCAAATGCATATCTTTACATCCTTTTCTTAAATACTGGTATCTTGATTTTCTATCAATAATTTTAATGCTTGCTGTAGCGAAAAGCAATAATAAGTATTAAAGTGATGCACTATGGTTGTGATACGATACAGTGATTGGTTGATGATTTAAACAAACGGCTTTAAAAGCGCGGATATTTCGATTTGGCATTAAATTTGCTTATATATTGAATTGAACATGCAATTTGCAATATTGATATAATTTGCAATATTAAAACAAGGGGATGGATAGTTATGGAAATGTCTAAGCTGCTTATTATTCACAAGCTGAATGACGAGAATGATCGTCCGGCTTTAGAGCGTTGGTTTTACCGGTATCACGTTCCCGAAGTGATGACCCAGATTCCTTGGACGGCTAAATATGTGCTATACCGGGTAGTGCCAGCACCACCGGGGGGTGAAAACTATGGTTACTTTAATTACAGGGTTCACGAAAACTGGGTACCTGATAAAACATTGCGTCGAGGAACAAAAGGTTTGCTCGCAATGACCACCCAACCAGGGGCTTGTGACGCTATCGTAGTTAGTATTCCAGCCGAACCAACGGAAGATTTTCTCGGCGGAAAATGTTGTTTTGACGATCATACAATTTTGCGCTGGGTAACTGTTTTTCGGTATCCGGATGGCGTCTCGGTCGAGGAAGGCGAAGATTGGTACTTAAACACCCATGTCCCTGAGGTTATGAAACAACCGGGATTGACTCGATTCTTTAGCACTAAGGCTTATAATGGAAAGATGCCGCTACCGCAGGGCGAAGACTTTAAGGAGAATCATGATGATTTATTTTATAAGCAATGGCATCGTGTTTCTGAAATGTGGTATGAAAATAATAACGGCTGGGTAAATTCGATACTTTCAAAACCGCCCCAATATACCAAACCCCAATGGGCAACCTATGAGAATTATCCATTTTTAATTCCCGGAAGCGAATTTATCAGCACGTTTATACTTGAACGGCCCGACCAAGACTATATTAGAGATTTCAGACCACTTATATTGTAAGTTAGAAAATTTCTCTATAGATGGGTGAATTAGAGATTACCTATATGAGTGAAATCATTTTTAATGGAGGCGTGATAATGGAGGGAAAATGTGGAGATGGAACGAAAAAGCATGCAGTTTCCATAAGGCCGCTTCATTGTGGTGTCAGCGTTCCGAATATTGAGGAGTCTATTGCGTGGTATCAGGAAATGTTAGGTTTTACATTGGTTTCGAATCAATATATACCAGCTTTAATGGCGAAAGTTGCTTTCTTAGAACATGGGGATTTTAAGATAGAGCTATTTGAGGTTGAAAATGCTTCGCCCTTGCCGGAAGAAAGACGATTTCCGAATTGCGATATAAAAACGCATGGTACAAAGCATGTGGCTTATGCGGTAGCCGACATACATCAAGTGATGTCCTATCTTAAATCCCGCAACGTGGATGTTGCTTTAGATATTTTCCAGATGGAAGGAGAGTTAGTTGGGTTTATTCGAGATAATGCCGGCAATTTGATCGAGATTATACAAGAGCCGACTTTGTTTTAGATGAACCTTGGAAAATAATAAAAGGAGGAGAGAAGACTATGAATCAAAAAAGAAAAGTTGCCATTATAACTGGGGGTTCACAGGGAATTGGCCGGGCTGTCGCTGAACTGCTGGGAGCGACCGGTGCGGCGGTGCTGATCAATTATGTGGGTGATGATGCTCCGGCAGCGGAAACCATAAAAGCGATTGAAACAAGAGGCGGTGTGGCGGCGGCCTTTAATGGTGATATCAGTAAAGTGGCAAATATATCGAGGATGTTCGATAAGTGCGAGGAGCTTTTCGGGTCGCCAGACATTTTTGTGGCCAATGCTGGAACTGGCGTTCCGCCCAAGCCGTTGGAAGAAATCAGCGAAGATGATTACTATTTCACTTTTGATGTTAATGTCAAGGGAACGCTTTTTTGTTTGAAAGAGGCGAAAAAACGACTTAATGACGGCGGAAGGATTGTTGTGACTTCTTCAAGCAGTGTGAAATACCCGGTAGACGGACTGGCCGTTTACATAGCGAGCAAGGCTGCGCTTATTTCCTTAGTGGAGGCATCGGTCAACGAACTGGCGCAGCGGGGGATCACGATTAATAGTGTTCTGCCGGGTTTGACTGAAACCCCGATGATCCAGGACCATCCTGAAGAATTTAAGAAGGAAGTGGCCGCCGCCTCACCCTTCAAACGCTTAGGTCAGCCTGAGGATGTTGCGGAGGCTATTGTCTTTTTGACTGAGGAACGGGCACGTTGGATATCAGGTCAACACATCTTGGCTAACGGTGGTTCCAAGTTTTAGAATTCATATGCAGAACAAGGAGACGAAAAATATGAAAGCAGTTAAGTACCATGGTCCACGCAATTTGGAGTTTATAGATATTCCCAAGCCGCAGGCCGGTCCCGGCCAAGTGGTGGTCAAGATTGTCTTTTGCGGTATTTGTGGCACAGATGTTCATGCCTATTCGCTGCCGGGAATCTTTAATTGGGAGCTTGTCCTTGGGCATGAAGCGGTCGGTTATGTCGAAGAAGTGGGGGAAGGAGTGACCTGCGTGAAGGTGGGTGACCGCGTCGCAGTGGGGCCTCCCGGTGACTGTGGACACTGCTATTCCTGTAATACCGGCAATCCCAACACTTGTATTCATGGGTTCCCCAACACTCTGGGGATCGGTCCTGATACACAAGGGGCGTATGCCGAATATATTCTTTCGAAATTTCCCCAAAATGAACTTTTTGTAATTCCTGACTCCATTACCTTTGAGCAGGCGGTATTGTTTGACGTACTTGGTGTTGGCTTTCACGCTGTGCGCCGCTCGGACATACGTGTGGGCGACAGTGCTGTTGTGCTAGGTTGCGGCTCGATTGGTTTGTCGATTATTCAGGCCGCCAAGCTGGCTGGGGCGACGCATCTGATTGCCTTTGACCCGCTGGGTTCCAAACGTCAGTTGGCGTTGGAGGTTGGTGCCGACTATGCGTTTGATCCAGGCAATGAGGAAGATGTCGCCAAGGCCAGAGAATTACTCTGGCGGGCGAACGGCGCTCAGGTTTGCTTTGAGGCGGCAGGACATCCTTCAGCCATACAAACCTGTGTTGATCTTTGCATGCCTAGCGGCCAGGTGATGCTTGTCGGTAGTGACAGTCGGCCTTATGAATTAGTGACGTCGGCTATAGGACACAAACAGTGCGATTTAAAATTTTCCTTCGTTTACACGAAGGAAGAAATCGGAATGCTGTTCGATTTGATTGGTGCCGGAAAACTGGACACCTCGCCCTATTCCCTTCTTAAAGTACCGCTGGAGGATGCCATCAGCAAGTTGGAAGAGTTGGCAACAGGCAAATTAAATGTGGCGCGGGTTCTCCTGACACCTAATGTAGAGGGTTAATTTTGGAATAATGACCTAGACGGAGAGGGTGAAGACAGGTTTCACATTACCAAGATCTGAATTTACTATCACTTGGATTTGTTGTGCGATCTTTGTCGCGGGCTAAATAAGCCAGTCAAATGGTAAACCGCAATGCGTGGAGGTTTTCACGCTGCCATGAATATCGCGTGGAGGGGAGAATGGGAATTTAAGTCTGTTTTGCTTGGAGAGCAAAAAAATGTCGCATGAGGCTCAAGAGAGGGGAGAAAATATTCAACTGCTGACTTGGAGCCTGTTCTTACCTTTATTATTTGGGGGCTTAATCTATATGTGTTTTTGTTATTGTAGACTAAATTTTAAGGAGGAAGAAGTAGTATGTCCGAATCAGTTGTTTTTCCGCGGTTCCGGTGGTTTGTAATTGTGGCTCTTTGCCTTGTAACGGCGGGAACGGCAATGGTAATGATTTCTCCCGCCCCGTTAATTGGTGTGATAGCTAAAGCTACGGGACTAAGTCTGGGAGAAGTAGCCGGCATTACGATGGGAACATTTAACTTATTTATGGCGATTTCGGCTCTCGTTGGCGGTTTTTTAATCGATCGTTTTGGTATTGTTCGGGTTTGGTTTGTTAGTATAGTTGTGGTGTTTTTAGGAGCTGCTTTAGTGCCGGTTGCCGGTGACTCGGTTACCGGGATGACTGTTGTCAGGGCTATGGTGGGGTGCGGAACCGGGCCGATCATGGCCTCCGCCGCTGCGTTGGCCGCTCAATGGTTTCCCCTGTCGGAAAGGGGAACTGTTACCGGGGTTCAGGGCTTTTCCGTATCCCTGGGGGTTGCGCTTGGCTTCGTAGTCGTTCCGGCAACACTGCAGTCTACGGGAAGCTGGCAAGTGGCGTTAGCTTGGATGAGCGTGTCGATGGTTATAGCCTTTGTTTTTGCGATGATCGTCGCTCTTGGTGGTAAGCCGCCTGTCCAACAGGAAGTAAAAGGAGAGAATGTTGGGAGCGGAGTCGACTTTAAAAAAGCTTTGTTACTGGTGGCTACCTGGGCGGGTATTGGCTGTGCCTTTTTAAATTCTTGGGAGTATCAGGCATTCAACGATTTGACTCCCTCCTATCTGGCGGTTGAACCGCCGGTGGGCCTCGGCTTTGGACCGATGGGGGCAGGGAAGTTTATGATGGTTGCCCAGATCGCTTATATGCTGGGATCGCTGCTTAGCGGTATTATTGCCGAAAAGGTGTTTGCCGGACGGGCCAGGCCGATGGTTATGATTGGCGCGGTGGTAAGCGCGGTGTGCTGTTTTTCCGTTAAGTTTTCCGGGGTCTGCACGTCCGATTCTCTATTGCTTCTCGCTTTGATTCTCTTTGGTTTCTTCGCGGGTTTGGTCAATCCGCAAGTTTATGCCTTTATCGCGAAAAACTATCCAGAACATATCACTGGTAAAATAGGGGGGCTAACCATAGCTCTTGGCGGCTTTGGCGCTACAATCGGCGTCGCGGCCGGCGCTTTCGCCCTGCACACGACGGGATTCTACTGGATGTCGGTCAACCTAGTAGCTATCGTGGGTATTGCTGGATTTATTATCGGGGTTCTCTTAAATCCGCCGAAGGTATTTGGTTCAAGCAAGAGCCAATCCTTCAAGGCCTAAGTTGAAATTTTCCGAATGATCTGTCAGCGGGTTCTAACTGGGGACTGGTAAGGATTACATACTTTTCAGTCCCTAGGTTTGTACCAATTTATAAAATCGTAAGGGGGTGTTAAAAAAAGTCGACTTTCTGATGTAAAGGGGGCGATACGGCAAATAACCACCAATACCCGGCGAAAGTTTTTATAGAATAGGGAAAGAAACATCGGACATTTCGCTATGATTCTAGCCAACTGGAAATGGCGGGGCGGGTGGTTGTTAGCGAAGAAACGCTGCACCTTGTTGTATAAGGTATTTTATTAGAGCGGCTTATTTAGGCCGCCAGAAAGAGAAGGTGGAAAATTATGAAAAAGATTATAGCGATAGTTTTGACTGCTATGTTCTGTTTTGCAAGCATCGCCGCCGCCGCCGGCAGTCAATTCAGCGACGTTCCGACCAAACATTGGGCATACGGTGCCATTGGCAAACTGGTTAAAGCCGGTATTGTCGATGGCTATGGCGACGGAAACTTCCACGGTGACAAGACCATGACCCGCTACGAAATGGCTCAGATTGTCGCCAATGTTATGGCAAAAGAAGATAAGGTCGACGCCGAAAACAAAGCATTGATCGAAAAACTGGCGAAGGAATTTTCTGACGAACTGAAAGTGATCGGTGCCCGGGTGGATAACCTCGAAAAAAAAGCGGACAATTTCCACTATTTCGGTATCGTGGGCAACCGCTATGACCATTGGAAGAACGAAGGCGTTGCCGACCGGAGCAACGTTTTCATCCTCAATACGTTCTACAAAATCAACGACAATTTTACGGCGATTACCAGTAGCGAAGTGCACAAAGTATATATGCATGATGAACAGCAAGTAGGAAATGCTGGCAGCACTTTCCCTAATCCTGCCAACGACTGGAACTCTTGGGGCGTGCAGGCCTATGTCGAGGGAATTTTTGACGGATTTTCCACCAAACTGGGCCGCTTCACCTATATACCCGCTTACGGCCTAACCCACGGTCTATATCTGCAAGTCGAAGGTGTCCAACTAACCTTTGGCAACCTGATAAAAACCACGTTGGTCGGTGGACAGAATACCGATTATGTGCCAGGCGGCACGTTCGCTAGCATGGGCTACCGGGCGGCCGACGTCGTGGCCCCGTTAAGCGCCGCCACCAACCTCAAAGTGTCTTATCAGCAGAACCAGAGCAACTGGGGTCTGGCTCCTGCAGCGGCTTACGCGTCTATTACCCATAATAAAGATTATATAAACTACTGGGAAGGCGGCTTCGACAGCAAGCTGAGCAAAGACGTTGCCTTTGAAGCCGCGTACATCAAGAGCAGCTATGACGAAGATAACAAGGGCTATTACGCCCGGCTCAAGTATAAAGACGCCATCCCCTTTGTTCCCAAATCCTATGATTTCTATGTGACATACCATAACTTGGAAAATAATTCAATCATGTCCAACGACGACCGCTACTACGGCAATCTGAAGGGCGTTCGGGTCGGAGTGCAGTGGGTTCCCTGGAACAGTACGATGCTGACCGTCTGGTATGATATGCAAAAATATATCAATAGTGCTAAATATGGAACCAAACCGGGCGGTGTTCATAATGTAACATCGGGTGAACGCGAGAACATGTTCCGGGCACAGCTTGATTTCTTCTTCAAATAGGCTGGCTGCATCTCGAAATGTTGACAGGCACAATGTAGCCAAAAACTTTTCTACCCCCCCACCCAATGGGGGGTAGAAAAGTTTCTGCGTGGGTCCGAAGTACAGTTTTCTAAACCGGTTTGGGCCTGGTGTTGTTGCCCTGCATTTGGCCGTATTCCTGTTGTCTGGAGTATATTGCGGGTTGGAGATCTGGCAATGACTCTAGAAGCAGGTTGTCTGTAAAAATAAGAGTTTTTATTCTAAGTGAAACTGGAGGACATAATGATTATGAGGTATTACCCGAATGTATTTAGTCCGTTGAAAGTGGGCCCGATTACTCTTAAAAATCGCATAGCTCTTGCCCCGATGTCATTCACCGAGCTTGACCCCAAGCAGGGGTATTCAAAGGATATTATCGCCTACTATGAAGCTGTGGCGAAGGGAGGAGCCGCTGTTGTTACGTTGGGCGAAAGCATCGTATCGATGAAAAATGGCAAAACCCATAACCAGATGGTTTTGGTCAACGACCCCAAAATCTTTCCGACCCTGGCCAATGTAGTTGAGGCCATTCATCGGCACAATGCGCTGGCGTCGATTCAGATTTCCCATGGTGGCGCGATACACTGCATGCCGGAAAACAACGGGGGCAGAAATCCTATTGGTCCGACGGCCTATACCAGAGCTGACGGCGTTCAGGTCGATGAAATGGATGAAGCGATGATGAATGAAGTGGCGGATGAGTTCGCCGAGGCGGTAATGACATTGAAAAGGGCCGGGTTTGACATGGTCATGTTTCATGCTGGGCATGGCTGGTTGATCAGTCAGTTTTTGTCTCCACGCACTAATAAACGCACAGACAAATATGGCGGATCACTGGAAAATTGCGCCCGTTTTCCCATCATGGTACTTGATCGAATCCGCAAAAAAGTAGGAAATAATTTTCCTATTGAGATGCGTATGAGTGGGGCCGAGCTTGTTGTCGATGGGTATGATATGGATTATGCGGTAGCATTCGCCAAAATGGTTGAGGACAAAGTTGACCTGATTCAGGTATCGGCAGGTGGCGTTTTTAGTGATGAAGGGACCCGGATTATGTCGCCGAGCATATTCTTTGAAAGAGGATGTAATGTGTATCTTGCCGAGGCGATTAAAAAAGCAGTTACTATTCCGGTCACCTGTGTTGGCGGCTTAGCTGAACCTGAGATGATGGAAGAAATTATTGCTGGCGGTAAAGCGGATATGGTCACTGTTGGCAGAGCTCTCATTGCCGACCCCGATTTGCCCAAGAAGGCAAAGCAGGGCAGGGCGAAAGAAATACTTCGCTGCCTACGTTGCACAGAATGTCATGGCCGGCTGTTTGCCAAGGGATCGATGAAATGCTCGATTAATCCGGTTGTTGGCCGAGAATACGAAAATCAGTTTTTAATACCGCCGACATCTAAATGGCAAAAAGTAATGATAGCCGGTGGCGGCCCGGCAGGAATGCAGGCGGCTCTAACAGCTTCGCAACGTGGACATGAGGTTATTCTCTGTGAAAAGACAAACTCGCTTGGGGGGGCTTTAAAGTTTGCAGACTATGTCCCGTTTAAAAAAGATTTGATGTATTTTCGTGAACAATTAGTGAGGCGGGTCGAGAACAGTGGTACAACAGTGATGTTGCAGACCGAGGCTACACCTGAGTTAGTTAAAGAAATCGCTCCTGATGTACTAATAGCGGCGGTAGGTGCGGAGCCGATTGTTCCGAATATACCAGGAATGAATCTAGCCAATGTGATTCTGGGGACTAATGTTTATACAGAGGAAACACAGATGGGGCAAAAACTTGTTATCATCGGGGGTGGCCTTATTGGCTGTGAGATTGCGGTTGATATGTCGAGACAGGGAAAAGAAGTTACGATTATAGAAATGCTTGGTGATGTTGCCTGCGATACCAATCCTCCGCACAAGAACGGGCTTATGTATGCATTAAGAGATGTACATCTGCAGACGAATACAAAATGTTTAGCGATTACGGAGACGGGGGTAGTTGCAAGAGATGGGGACGGCAATGAAAAACTGTTTGATGCTGACACTGTTATTGTGTCCGTCGGGATGAAGTCGCTATCAAGCGTGGTAGACGGGTTGTACGATGCTGCTTCCGACTATGTAATAATCGGCGACTGTGTAAAACCAGGAAAGGTAGGAGATGCTGTTCACGGCGGTTATAACGCCGCTCTTGATATTTAGGAGGAATCACAATGTATTTGTTATTTGAGGAATTGTCAGGCCGATCGTAAGTTAGTTCGTTATCTCTTCTAATATATTTCGAACACTGGTACATATTATTTCGGTACTGTTAATAAAAAAAAATCTTCTTTTTTGGTTTGTGTAGCCATTAAGGAAGATTTTTTTATTATTTATAAGTAGTAGCATTAGTGATGCTTTTTTAACAAATTACTTTCCGACAAGTTAGAAAAATTAAACGTTCCTCTGGAAGTGTTCAATACCAAGATTCCATTTAAAAGAATTAAATTATTTAAAAAAATTTGCCAATTGTAATTAAAAAATAACATATATGTGTTAAAAAAATACACGAAAGCGGTTTGCCGTGTCTTTTATTTTGGCATTCGACTGTCAGTTCTTTTCCTATTTTGCTTAAAACTTTTTCATATTACTGTTAGAAGAATTTGGTGTTTATTATAATAAATGCAAAAGGAGTATAATCATAGTAAATTATACAATATTTGGAATATTCAACAAAATAGTAATTACTAAATATACTGTGTGCGCATTATTGTTGCTCCGACATTCCGAAAGAAAATAGAGAGTGATATTCTGCGTAAAGCAAACAAGGAAGGAGACGTGTTTAAAGCTGATGAGTTTTTTATGATTAAGGCGCGGAATAAGACGACAGGCAAGGATGGCTGTCTTGTTTGTAGCCAACTTTGTGAATTTTATTACAACTGTTGACAGGGGGATTAGTATTATGGCTTATGTAATTAATCAAAACTGTGTATGCTGCCACAATTGCAAGATGGAATGTCCGGTGGCTGCGATCAAGTTCGTCAAAACCAAGTATGAAATTGATCCTGAAAAATGTAACGGATGCGGACATTGTGAAGAAGTCTGTCATATCAGCGCAATCTCTGACACCGCAGTGAACCCAGATACACCCCAAAAGCACGAACTTAGAAAGCTTTCGTGTGACTTGGTCGTTTTGGGGGCGGGCGGTTCTGGGCTGATTGCGGCCGTCAAAGCTGCTCAATTGACCGGGAAAAAAGTGGTGGTTTTAGAAAAAGCGAAAAAGCCGGGAGGCAATACCAATTTCGCTCATGGCTTTATGGTTTTCCATTCCAAGTGGCAGCAGGATGCCGGTTGGCCGGATACCCGCGATGAATGGCTGCGCCGCAGCATGAAAAACGTTAATTGGCGGTTGGACCATAAGATTATTCGTAATGCGGTGTACAATACCGGCCCGTTTTTTGACTGGCTCTGCGAATTGGGCGGTGCGGAGGAAGGCTTCCAGTTGGTTGAAGCCACGATGATGAGGCCGGCGACGGTCGATTACCCAAAACGCCGGCTAGCTAATCTAAAATGTCGTGACCAAGCGATCGGCCCCGGTTGGGCTGGTACCTATATTGTTCAAAAAATGCTTGAATACTGTCAAAAGCTAGGGATTGAGGTCCTTACGGAACATCACGCGGTTGAGCTTTTAACCGATGAAACCGGCAGAATTACCGGGGTGCTGGCGGATGAGCCCGGCGGTCAGACACAGATAGATTGTCAAGCTTGCGTTATGGCTACCGGAGGATTCGGACGCAGCGACGAAAAGCTTAAGAAATATTTCCCTGAATTTTTTGCGTGTGAAAGCCCGATTCACCGGTTTTCGGTACCCACCAATACCGGCGACGGGATGGATTTAGGCGAAAAAATTGGTGCCGATATTCCGCAGGAACATCTCTGTGTGAATATATTCGGTCCGGCGCATCATCCTTTCAGCTATTGTATCTACCGCTTCATGCTTCAGCCTGAGGCTGTATACATCAATATGAACGGCAAGCGCTGGATTGATGAAATGGCGGGGCTTATGGAGGGGAAATACCTTATCGCAGCGGCTTATTGCCAATTCACCCGACGGTACTGATGGCTGGATATTCCAGGATTACCGTAAAGAAATTGAAGAGGAACTCCAACTGGATACTCCGGCCAAATGCGCCGATACATTGGAAGAGCTGGCTGCAGAGCTAGGGATTGATGTTGCCGCCTTCGTGGCAGAAATCCAAAGATATAATGAGTTTTGCACTCAAGGCAGGGACGCAGACTTCTTTAAAGATCCTAAGGGATTAGTTCCCCTTGAAAATGGCCCGTTTTATGCCTTTTATGGGGGAAGGTTCTCCGAGGGAGCCTTTGGCGGTGTAAAGGTTAATGAAAACACGGAGGTTATAAACAAAGAGGGACAGGTTGTTTCGGGCTTGTATGCCACAGGGGACGCCGCCAGTGCCAACCTGCTGCGTGACCAGATGGGCGTTATTTCCGAGCTTACTTGGGCTGTCAGCAGCGGCTATATAGCGGGAATGGAGGTGTCGAAATATCTTAAGTAAGGGGGATACCTCAGTTGATGTTTTAATTTCGGGTATGTGGCGGGGAAACTGATATTAGGTATGTCCCGAAATAGGGAAAAGGAAATAATTTAGTTGGTATAAGGAATAGCTCATTGTGTAGACCTTTTGTTTAGGATGTTGCATTTTCTACGAAAGCGATTTATGCAATGAGTTTTTTTTCAGGAAAAACTTGGATTTCTCCTAAAAAGACTAAGGAGGGATAAGTATGAAAAAAAGCTTGGCTATCATTATGTTGTTCCTTTTCGCCATGGGCTTTGCCGGTATGGGCAAGGCCGCTGAAATGCCGACCGACGTTCCGCTTGGGCACTGGGCTTATGCGGCGGTCAAAAAACTTGCGGACGATGG